>CAIOSS010000535.1 GCA_903860995.1 uncultured delta proteobacterium
CGCCAGCGCACCTACACTTTTGGCCAATGCGTAGCCATTCATGGAGAGGGGCATCGCGGCAGCGGGGGTGAGGTCGGCACGACCGCCACACTGGGGCGTTCTTGTGAAGAGCGTGAGCGACGAATCGCGGAGGGTTTCCCACTGGCGGTCCTGCGTCGTTGATCCCATGGGATGGAGATGGAAACCGTCGGCCACATTCTCGATGAAAAGGGTTCGAAGGTGTACCTCGCCCGCCCCGACACCACGGTGTTCGATGCGGTAGAGGAGATGTGCACGCACCGGGTGGGTGCGCTGCTGGTGTGTGAAGGAAACAACCCCGTGGGGGTGTTCTCGGAGCGTGACCTGCTGGTGCGGGTGATCCTCGCGCGGCGCGACCCGGCGACCACCATGGTGCGCGACGTGATGACCCGCGAGGTGGTCTGCGTGTCGCGAGACATCCGGCCCGCCGAGGCCATGGCGATGATCACCGAGCGCCGCTGCCGTCACCTCCCGGTGGTCGAGGGCGGCCGCGTGACGGGGATGATCTCCATCGGCGACCTCGTGCGCTACTTCAGCCAGAACCAGGAGTACGAGATCAAGATGCTCCGCGACTACGTCGACGGTCGCTACCCCGCGTAGCGCTCGCCGCGGGCGCGGTGAAAGGCCCAGGCGTCGCGCACGATCACGTCGAGCCCCGAGCGGCGGGCGTAGAACCCGAGGCGTTCCCCGGCGAGCCCGGGGCTCGCGACGAGGGTGGACGGGTCGCCCGCCCGGCGCGGCCCGTGGGAGACCGGGATGGGGTGGCCGGTGACGCGGCGCGCGGCCTCGACGACCTCCTGCACGGAGTAGCCCCGACCCGTGCCGAGGTTGAACGCCCCCGACCCGCCGCCCGACTCCAGGTGGACGAGCGCCGCGAGGTGCGCGTCGGCGAGGTCGCAGACGTGGATGTAGTCGCGCACGCAGGTGCCGTCGGGGGTGTCGTAGTCGGCGCCGTGGATGGTGACCGCGGGGCGCAGCCCGAGGGCGACGTCGAGCACCAGCGGGATGAGGTGCGTCTCCGGCTCGTGGCGCTCGCCGAGCCCGGCGGAGGCCTCGGCGCCCGCGGCGTTGAAGTACCGGAGCGCCGCGTAGCGCAGCCCGTACGCGAGGTGGTAGGCCTCGAGGGCCCGCTCGATGGCGAGCTTGGTCTCGCCGTAGGGGTTGATGGGCCGCGTCGGGTGCGACTCCGGGATGGGCGTGCCCTCGGGGGAGCCATACACCGCGGCCGTGGAGGAGAAGACGAAGGCCGGGACGCCCGCGTCGAGGACGGTCTCCAGCAGCGCGAGCGAGGCGACGAGGTTGCCCTGGTAGTACCGCCGCGGCGCCTCGACGGACTCGCCCACCCGGCTGAGCGCGGCCAGGTGCACCACGGCGCGCACCCGGTGCCTGGCGATGAACTCCGCCACCCGGGAGCGATCGCCGACGTCGGCCTCCAGGAAGGGCACCGCCGCGGGCACGGCGTCGCGGTGCCCGGTGACGAGGCTGTCGACGACCACCGGGCACCGCCCCGCGGCGCGGAGGCGATGGACGACGTGCGAGCCGATGTACCCGGCGCCGCCGGCCACCAGCACGCTCGCCGCGCCGTCTGCCATGGGGTGATTTCGATCGCTCATCGGTGGGGCAACCCTCCTGCGCTCCGGCTCAGCGCACCCGCAGCACCCGCACGCTGCGCGGGGGCAGCTCGACGCGGCCGCCCGGGTCGGCGGGGGTGCCGTCGCGCAGGAGGTCTTCGTAGCTCGCCGCGGGGATGTCCACGGCGCGCGGCGCGTCGGCGCGGTTGATCGCCACCACCACGTCGCGGGCGGCCATCCCGCAGCCGCCCATGCGGTAGACCCAGGTGTCCTGCGTCGAGGAGAGGGTGGTGCGGCTGCCGCGGCCCAGCACCGGGTTGCTCGCCCGCACGCGCCCGAGCCGACGCACCAGCGAGCGCAGCGCGAGCTGGTGGGCGTTCAGCGCGGCGTCGCTCCAGGGCATCATCCGGCGGTTGTCGGGGTCGCCGCCGCCCGCGAGGCCCACCTCGTCGCCGTAGTACATCAACGGCACCCCGGGGTTGGTGAGCATCACGGCGAAGGCGAGCCCGAGGCGCTCGTAGGGCGGCGCGTCGGCGGGCTGGCGGAAGTCCGTCGACCAGCCGTTGGAGGCCGAGCTCCCCGCGCGGCAGTCGGCGATCTGCCGGCTGGCGAAATGGATCGCCCGGGGGATGTCATGGTTGCCGATGAAGGTGCTCATGAGGGCGGTGGCGCCGTAGAAGGCGTCGTTGCCGGAGAGCCAGTCGGCGAAGCGGTCGAGGCCCCCGGCGGGGGTGAAGAGGGCCTCGCAGAGCCGCGCCTTGAAGGGGAAATCGAACTGCCCGTCGAGCATGGTCGAGGGGTTGACCGCGCTGCGAAGGGCGCCCCGGTCGTCGTAGTTGAAGGTCTCGCCGACGAGGTAGAAGCGCCCTCCCGCGGGGGCGGTCACGTCGCGGTTGAGGCGCGCGCGCAGGTCCGTGAGCCAGCGCAGCGGGACGTGCTTGATGGCGTCGAGGCGCAGCCCGTCGACCTGGTAGGTGCGGGCCCACCAGAGGGCGTCGTTGACGCTCCACGCGCGGGCGGCGTCCTGCTCGAAGTCGAAGGGCGCGAGGTAGGAGGTGAAGGCGCAGCGGGTGCCCCACACCGGGTCGTCCCAGAGGTTGTCGGGGCCGCACAGGCGGAAGGCGCCGCCCGCCCCGCGCGCGAACCAGTCGCGGTGCGCGCGGTAGAGCCCGCTCTCGTCGTCGACGTGCTTCATCACGTAGTCGAAGAGCACCCGCACGCCGTGGCCGCCGGGCCCATCGGCGCCGTGCGCCGCGGCGACGAGCGCGCGCAGGTCGGCGTCGGTGCCGAGGCGGGCCTCCACCTGCGGGGTGGGCGAAGGGCGCAGCGGGTCGGCGTAGCTGATGTCCGCGGGCGACGGCCAGTAGCCGTGGTAGCTGGAGTACACGTGGGGGTCGACCGAGGGGTCGATGGCCGCGCCGGCGGTCTCTCGGGAGCGGTACGGGGCGGAGAGCCAGAGCGCCGTGACGCCGAGGTCGGCGAGGTAGGGCACGCGGGCCGTGAGCCCGGGGAGGTCACCCCCGGCGTACTGCCCGCTCGCGCCGCGGGCGGCGTCGCCGTCGGTGGCGCCGGGCACGATGGTGCGCCGGCCGTCGCCGTCGGCGAAGCGGTCGGTGAGCGCGAAGTACATGAACGCGTCGCGCCAGTCGAAGGCCGTGACGTCGCCGCAGGTGGCCGCGGCGCCGCCGCAGACGTTGAGCACGCTGTTCTGCCCGCCGGCGCCGTCGGGGGAGCGCTCGGGGTTCATGGGGTCGGCGATCCAGCGGGTGCCGTCGATGATGAACTTGTACTCCTGCCGGCCGCGGGGCTCGACGCGGGTGGTGACGGTCCACGCGCCGTCGGCGCCCCGCGCGAGGGGCAGCGCACCGGCGGCGGCGGTGGCGGGCCAGCGCAGCCACGATCCGCTCAGCCACACGCTGGTCGCGCGCTCGTCGACGTAGCGGAGCTGCACCTCGTTGCATGGCGGCGGCGGGGGCGTCGGGGGCACGTCGACCCCGACCACCGCGCCGTCGGCGAGCACCGTCGCGCCGCACGCCCCGTCGGGCAGGGTCGCGGCGTCGGCGGGGCACGACCCGTCGGGCGCGCTGGTGACCGGACCGCGGGGGATGTCGAAGTCGGCGCCGATGTCGGGCAGCGAGGCGCCTGCGTCGAGCAGGCGGTCGTTGTCCGCGGCGCAGCCCGCGGCGACCGCGGCGGAAAGGACGAGGGCACCGAGCGAGCGCGGGAGCTGGTGGGTCATGGCAGCCGCGGAGCGTACCCGAAGGCGCCCGGCGGGCGCAGGTCGGCCGTGGGCGCTCAGCCGTCGAGCAGGCGCTCGATGCGGCGGAACACCTCCGCCATCGTGTCGGGGTCGGGCAGCAGCGTCACCCGGAAGTGGGTGCGGTCTTCGATGTTGAAGCTCGACCCGGGCACCACCAGCACGCGCTCGCGCTCGAGGAGTTCCATGGCGAAGCGCTGGTCGTCGAAGCCCGGGGTGCGCGCCCCCACGAAGGCGTAGAGCGCCCCTCGCGGCGCCTCGACGCGCAGGTGCTTCGAGCGGCGCACGCCCTCCAGCACGGCGGCCCGCTGCGCCCCGAGGCGCCCGTCGGGGGCCGTGAGCGCGAGGATGCCGTGGTCGCTGGCGAGCGCCGGGGCGACGGCCCACTGCCCCGGCACGTTGGCGCAGAGCCGCAGCGAGGCCAGGAGCTCGATCGACTGGAGGTAGCGGGCCGCGTGGTCGCGCCGCCCGCTGAAGGCCACCCAGCCCGCGCGCAGCCCGCACGCCCGGTAGACCTTGGAGAGCCCGCCGAAGGTGGCGCAGAGGGTCTCGGTGCAGTGCAGCGCGGCGGGGACGTGCTCGGCGCCGTCGTAGAGGATGCGGTCGTAGATCTCGTCGGAGAAGAGCACGACGCCGTGGCGCTCGGCGGCGCGGGCGACGGCGCGCACCACCGCGGCGGGGTACACGGCCCCGGTGGGGTTGTTGGGGTTGATGAGCACGATCGCGCGGCAGCGCGGGGTGACGAGCCGGTCGATCTCGTCGGGGTCGGGCACGAAGCCGCGCGCCTCGGTGCAGGCGTAGTACACGGGCACGGCGCCGGTGAGGGCGACGGCGGCGGTCCAGAGGGGGTAGTCGGGCGCGGGGAGCAGCACCTCGTCGCCCGGCCGCAGGAGGGCTTCGAGGGTCATCAGGATGAGCTCGGAGACGCCGTTGCCCATGAAGACGTCGTCGGCGCCGACGCCCGCCACGCCGCGCGCGGTCATGGCCGCGGCGACGGCCTCGCGCGCCGGGAGGATGCCCTTCTGGTGGCAGTACCCGTCGGACTGCGGGAGGTGCTCGGCCACCGCGTCGCGCAGCGCATCGGGCATGCGGAACCCGAAGAGCGCCGGATTGCCGATGTTGAGCTTGATGACCTCGTGGCCCGCGAGCTCGATCTCGTGGGCGCGGCGCGCGAGCGGCCCGCGGATCTCGTAGCGGACGCGAGAGAGGTGGTCCGGGGTGGCGATGGGGTTCATGGCAGCGGTGGGGTGCATAGCGTCGGGCGGCGGGCGACGCCAAGGAAGGCGCCGGGCGCGGGATGATCGAGCACCCCCGGCGACGGGCGGCAGCGGGCGGTCGACAGGACGCCCTCTCGCGGGCTACGGCCTCGGACCACCATGACGATGACCCACCGACTGCGCGTGCACTTCATCCACGGCCTCGAAGGAACCCCCCAGGGCGCCAAGCCGCGCTTCCTCGCGGAGCACTTCGACACCGTCGCCCCCGCGATGGACACCAGCGACCTCCCCGGCGCGATCGCCACCCAGGAGGCCGCCCTCGCCGCCAGCGCGCCCGACGTGCTCGTGGGTTCGTCCTTCGGCGGCGCCATCGCCGTCGACCTGCTCGCGCGCGGCGTCTGGCGCGGCCCGACGGTGCTGCTCGCGCCCGCGGCGGCGCGGCTCGACGTGGCCAACCGCCTGCCCGACGGGGTCGCGGTGACGGTGGTGCACGGCGTCGACGACGACGTCATCCCGCTGGCCGACAGCCGCGCGCTCGCCGCCACGGGGACTCCCTCGCTGGTGCGCCTCGTCGAGGTCGTCGACGACCACCGCCTCAAGTCCCTGCTCGACACGGGTTCGCTCGCCGACATCGTGCGCGACACCCACGCTCGCCCCGGATCATAGGCGTCCAGCGAAGGTCACCCGGCTGTCTGGGCGCACGCCGGGGCGTCGGACGGTCCGCGGCACGCACCGCCGGGCGGGCCCCGCCCCGGTAGACAAGAAACCTACATCAGGGTAGGAGTGCGCCCAACGGCGTCTGGACCTCGTGGCGAGGGATCCATCGGCGCCCCTGAAGAAGAGGCACTGACTCATGGGTTCCATCAACACCTGGGTTCGTTCGCGTTGGCTCTCCGGGTTCCTGGCTCTTTCGGTGGGCGCGGGGGCGGTCCCGGGCTGTGGCGGCGAGGCGCCCGTCGCCGACGACGGCTCCGAGGTCGGCTGGGACGAGGTCACGCAGGTCACCCACTCGACCGTGCGCCGCCAGTCCATCGGCAACTGCTGGATCTACGCCACGGTCGGCTGGGTCGAGTCGCTGGTGAAGCGCCAGACCCGCACCGAGCCCAACTACTCCGAGAGCTACCTGACCTGGTGGCACTGGTACGACCAGATCCTCGCCGGTGAGGCGACCACCG
>CAIOSS010000536.1 GCA_903860995.1 uncultured delta proteobacterium
AGCGAGCGACCAAGCCGTAGCGTTGCTACGGCGCGGGAGTCGAGAGAGGACGTAAGCCGCAGGGCGGCCGGACTGGGCGTGCGATCAGCCCAGCCAGTTCATGGGAGAGCCCTTACCCCACCGTGCCCGCGAAGGCCCTGCGCGCGGGGCCGGTCATGGTCACCTCCCAGCTCCCCTCGGCCACGGTGATCACCAGCGGTCCCCCGTCGAGGCGCACCGTCACCGGCTCGCCCGCGCGCCACCGCCCCTCGGCCACCGCCGCCGCCGCCACCGCGCACGCCCCGGTGCCGCACGCCTGCGTCCACCCGACGCCCCGCTCGTGCACCCGCACCCTGAACCCGTCGGCCTCGGTCGCCACCAGCTCGACGTTGACGCCCTTCGGAAACACCGCCAGCGCCGTCACCGCGCGCACCAGGCCCATGGGGTCGTCCGTCGGCGCGAACACCACCCCGTGGGGGTTGCCCATGTCCACCGCGCGCACCGCCCTCTGCGCGCCCCCGACGTCCACCACCGAGGCCGCGTCGGTCACCGCGGCGCGGCCCATCGCGACCTCCACCTCTGCCACGCCGTCGCGCACCGCGCGCACCCGCACCGGCCGCGGGCCCGCGTCGCTCTCCACCACCAGCGCGTCGCCCACCGCGAGCTCGCCCCGGTCGACCAGCCACGCCGCCACGCAGCGCACGCCGTTGCCGCACATCTCCGGCCGCGACCCGTCCGCGTTCAGGATCACCAGCCCCACGCGCCCCGCCGCCATCGCCCCGCGGTCGACCCAGAGCAGCCCGTCGCCGCCCACCCCCCGGTGCCGGTCGCACAGCCTCCGCGCGAGCTGCGGCGTGAGCTCCGCCGCGGGCCACTCCGCCGCGTCGAGCACCAGGAAGTCGTTGCCGAGGCCCTCGTACTTCGCGAACGCGCGCTCTGTCATGGCGCGCGAGTATACGCACCCGGAACCCGCCCGCCGCGCTGACGTTCCCGCGGCGCGCGCTTGACCCCGGGGGCGCGGGCGGGTGTCATGCCGGGACTATGCATCGCTTGCCCTGGCCCTGGCTCCGCGCGCTCACCGCGGGCGCCTGCATCGTCGTCGCGGGGTGCTCGGACACCCCCGCCCCAGCCGACCCGGGCGCCCCGGCGGACGTCCCCCTCGCGGCCGACGCCGCCGCGCTGCCCGACGTCCCGGGCGAGGCCTGCGCGCCGGTCAACGACCCCGACGGCGACGGGATCTCCTCCCGCTACGAGGGCGCCGGCGACGCCGACGGCGACGGCGTGCCCAACGCCAACGACGCCGACTCGGACAACGACGGCATCCCCGATCGCTTCGAGGGCGGCCACGGCCAGGCCTTCCGCTGCGACGCGCCGCCGGACGACAACGACAACGACGGGACGCCCGACTTCCTCGACGGCGACGCCAACGGCGACGGCATCCGCGACGCCGCGCAGGTCGCCCCGTCGCCCGCGCAGCCCGGCGCCGGCGCCGCGCCCGCGCTCGACTGCTTCCGCGACGCCGAGCGCGGGGTGAGCCGCGACACCGCCAACGGGTGGGCGTGCCACCCCTACGACACCGACGGCGACAACGTCCCCGACTACGCCGACGCCGACGCCGACGGCGACCGCATCAGCAACAGCGCCGAGATCGCCCCGGGCACCGCGGCGGCGCCGGCCGACACCGACGCCGACGGCGTGCCCGACTGGCGCGACCGCGACAGCGACGGCGACGGCATCGGCGACGCGCAGGAGGGCACCGCCGACCGCGACAACGACACGGCGCCCAACTACCGCGACCTCGACAGCGACGGCGACAGCCCCCCCGGGAGCGAGGCCGGAAGCGACGCGGCGGAGGCCGGCGACGACGACCTCGCGACCCCGGCGGCGGAGTGCGCCCGCGAGCTCGACGTGCGCACGCTCGACCTCACCCGGCCGATGATGGACGGAATCCCCGACTACCTCGACACGGACTCCGACAACGACGGCCTGGGCGACCGCGAGGAGTCCATCGCGGGCACCGACCGCTGCAACCCCGACACCGACGGCGACGGCCAGCTCGACTCGGCGGAGGTCGCGTGGTGCCGCAACCGCATGCGCGAGCGCTGCGCCAGCGAGGCGTCGACCCGCATCCCCGACACGGACTACTACCTCATCCTCCCGTGGATGGGCGCGCAGGTGGCGCGCGAGCTGGAGTTCGGCTCCAACCTCCGCGTGGCGGACGTGTACTTCATCAGCGACACCACGGGGTCGATGGGCGGCGTGCTGCGCAACGTGCAGTCGTCCATCGCGACGCCGCGCACCGGGCTCATCGACAGCATCACGGCGCTCATCCCGGACACCTGGTTCGGGGTCAACCACTACGACGACTTCCGCTCCGGCGGGTTCGGCAGCGGCTCCGACCGCGCGCTCTGGCCGGTGTGCGCGGGCCCCCCGGGCACGCCGCGGTGCATCGCCAACGCGGGCATCGGGATGCAGCCCGCGTCGCGCGCCATGGACGTCCAGGCGACCGCCAACGCCATCCGCCTCGGCAGCGGCGGCGACGGGCCCGAGTCGCAGGTCGAGGCGCTCTACCAGACCATCGTGGGCGACGGGCTCTTCGACCCGAGCAACCCCGCGGCGTGCACCGGCGACCCCGGCGTCGCCCCGTGCTGGGTCGCCCCGCGCAACTGCGCCGACGGCACCTACGGCCACCCGTGCTTCCGCGTCGGGGCGCTGCCCATCGTGATCCACTTCACGGACGTCGACTTCCACAACGGCGCGCGCGACCCGGCGATGCCGACGGGGCCCTTCGCCCACCCCTACACGGGCATCTCGCCCGCGCCGCACAACATCGAAGACGTCATCAACGCCTACAACGCCCGCTCCGGGCGCATCATCAGCCTCAACGCCTCGTCGGGCACCCGCTGCGAGGGCATGCGCCCGTCGGGCCGCACCCCGGGCCGCCCCTGCTACGACTTCCGCGTGCTGGCCGAGGGCACCGGCTCCGTCGACCTCGACGGCAACCCTCTGATCTTCGACCTGCCCGGCGGCGGCGCGACGGTCTCGCCCGCCTTCGTGAGCTCCGTCGTCGACGCCGTGAACACCATCGCCACGCGGGTGCCGCTCGACATCAACACCATCCCCCGCAACGACGGCGCCAACCCCTTCGGCGTCGACGCCACGCGCTTCATCCGCCGGCGCACGCCGTCGTGCCAGATCGCCCCCCTCAACGACCGCTGCTGGAGCGAGGCCGAGGGCGTGGCGCACGCCGACGCCGTGGCGCGCACCGACCTCAGCACCTTCTACCGGGTGGTGCCAGGCACGCGGGTGCGCTTCACCCTCTTCTTCCAGAACGACAACGTCTTCCAGGGAGCGTCGCAGGACTCGACGCTGTTCCGGGCCTTCATCGACGTGGTGGGCGACGGGGTGACGGTGCTCGACACCCGCGAGGTGTACATCCTGGTGCCGGCCAACCAGCCGCCGCCGGGCTGAGCTACGGCAGCGTCACCCCGGCTTGGGTTCTCCCCCGCCACCGCCGCCCGTTCCCCCGCCGCCGCCCTTCTTCCCGCCCCGCCGCGCCGCCCCCGGTCGCGTCGAGCAGGCGCACGACCGCCGGGTGTGTGGCACCCCAGCCGCGTCGAGCAGGCGCGCCGCGGTCGGGCGTACGCCCTCCGTTCGCACCCGGTGCCTCGTCCGACCGCCACCCTCGCCGCCACCCCCGCCGCCACCCGCCGCCACCCCCTCGACCGCTGGTCTTCCCACCGCTTCCGACTGGCACGCCGCGCGCTCTGTCGTCTCAACGTGTCGTCGCCCTTCGACCAATTCGCCAAGGACATCCTCGACCTGCTGCTCTCTGCGCACGGCCGCCTGGAGACCGAGGTCGAGACGCCCGCGCTCAAGTCGCAGCGCGCCGACATGATGTTCGACCCCGACCCCTCGCACGACGAGGCCCGCCGCTCGCTTGGCCTGCTGGGCGCGATGACCGACCGGTGCTGCTTCTTCGATCCCTTCCACGAGGCCCCCGACGTCGCGGAGGTCCGTGGCTGCCTGCGCAAGCTGCTCAACCACCAGCACGCCCGCGCGCTCGGGCATCGGCCCGCGGCCGAGGTCTCCTGCGCTGCTCTGCGGCGGGCGCCCCGACACCGCGCTGGAGGCCCTGCCCTTCGCGCCGTCGGCGGCGTGGCCGCGCGGGTTCTACGACCTGGGCGCCGCGCTGCCGCTGGCGATCGTGGTGCTCTCGGAGCTGCCCGAGACGGCCGACACACTCGCGCTGCGCTTGATGGGCGCCGGGCTCACGCTGCGTCGGGCGATCTCGGACCTCCAGCAGACGTCGCCTGGCGCGGTGCGCGACGCGCTCGTGCGCCGGGTGGTAGAACTTCACCGTGACCGCCGCGCCCGCGACGCACGGACGCCCAAAGACGAGGACGAACTCATGAGGTCACTACCGTTTGTCGAGGAGCTCGAACGCCGCTGCCGCACCGAGGGCCGCACCGAAGGCCGCACCGAGGGCACCCTGTTCGCGCTCGTTCGCATCGTCGAGCGACGCCTTCACCGCGAGGTCACCGCCACCGAGCGCGACGCCCTCCGCGCTCGCCTCGATCACCTCGGCGAGTCGGCCCTCGACGCCGCGCTCGACCTCGACCCCGCCGAGCTCGAAGCGTGGCTCGCCCGCGGCCGGAGCTGAGCCGCCCGCCTCCCGCTACGGCAGCGTCACCACGCGCACCCGACCCGACGCGCCCTCGGCCACGTACAGCCGACCCCGCGACCAGGCCAGCGCCGTCGGCTGCGCCAGCGTCGCCGAGCGCGCCGGGCCGTAGTCGCCGCTGGTCGTGGCCATCGCCCCGCTCGCACGACCAGAGCCCGCGACGGTGGTCATGCGCCCCGTGCTGAGGGTCACCGCGCGCACGCGGTTGGCCGCGGCGTCGGCGATGAAGAGGGTGTCGGCGCCGTCGAAGGCCAGCGCCACCGGCCGCGCGAGGCCCAGCGAGGTCGCGGGGTTGGGGTCGTCGCCGAGCGGCGCCGGGCGGTCGAGCACCCCCGCCGCGACGCGCGCCTGCTCGGCGGCGTCCACGGACCACACCACGTAGCGCTGCGGGTCGGCGATGTAGAGCGTGCCCGCGCGGCCGACCGCGAAGGCCACCGCGCTGCCCAGCGGGGCCGACCGCGCCGCCACCACGCCCCCGTCGGGCAGGGCC
>CAIOSS010000537.1 GCA_903860995.1 uncultured delta proteobacterium
ACCGGCGCGTCGACGACCTGCGGCGGGTTCGCGGCATCGGCGAGCGCACCCTCGCGCGCCTCCGCGAGCGGCTCCGCGTCGGCTCAGAGGTCGCGCAGGAAGCTGACACCCACCGTCACGGTGACGAGGTCGGCCGCGAGGTCACGCCCGACAAAGGGGAACGCGTAGGCGGCCTCGAATGAGAGCCCGAGGCCCCGTCGCAGCAGCCATCGCAGGCCCAGGCGCGCCTCCGCGCTCGGGGTGATCCAGCCGTCGTTGGGGCCCACCATCACGTCGCCTCGCGCCCCGAGCCCGACGTAGGGCACCACCCGCAACACGTCGAGCGCGTACACCACGCCAGCCGCGAGGGTCGCCCCGTGCCGCGGCCCGCGCGGGGCGCCTGGAAACGCGACGTTGTAGCCGCCCACCGCGTAGAGCGAGAACGCGTCGTTGAGGCCGCAGTGCGCGCCGAGTTCGACCACCGCGCCAGGGCCGCCGACGGGGCCCGATGAGCTCGCGAAGCCCACGCGCGGACTCAGCACGAGCTCGCGCTCGAGGGCGAACGCTGGGCGCGGGGGAAGCAGGGCGGCGAGGGCGAGGGCGAGGGAGGCAGCGACGCGCATGGCGCTCGTGCAGGTAGCATGGCCCGGGGGGTCGTCGCGTGCGCCTCGACGCCGGGCGTCATTGGGTGACTCACGGGGTCTCGCGTGTAGAGTCCGCGCCGCTCTGGCGCCGCCGGAGGTCTGACAGAAGATTCGAGGAGAGCGCGTGAGTTCGACCGAGAGAGACGAGCGGGACGACGAGGCCGACGAGGTCGAGTCGAGCGAGGCACCGGGCACGGAGCAGGCGACCGAGGCGGACGACGCCAACGTGCCGAAGAACCGGGCCGAGCGCCGCGCTGCGGCCAAGGCCGCGCGTCGTGGTCGGGTCGCGGTGCTGGCCGACGGCACCACCCCGACGGAAGGCGAGCCCGTGGGTGACATGGCCCCCGACGGCTCGGGGCTGATGCTCCCGACGACTTCCCTGGGGGGCAACCCGGGGGCGCTGGCCGAGGCCGCGCTGGGCGGGGGGCGTCGCCGTCCGCCGCCGCGCACGATGTCGAAGGGTACCGGAGACGCCGAGGGCGTGCCCGACTGGGCCCGGCGCATCGGCGACGCGCTCGGGCAACATCGGCGCACGCTGACCATGGCCGCCGCGGGAGTGCTCGTGGTGGTGGGCTCTGCGCTCGCTTGGCAGTCTTGGCGCGCCAACGCGTCCGCCAAGGCGGGCGACGCGTTCGCCGAGGCCCTCCAGGTGTCGACCGCTAGCATCGAGCCCGAAGACGTGCCGGCGCGCGACGACGCGCCGACCCGCCGGGGCCCGGTGTTCCGCTCCGTGGAGGCGCGGCTGCGGGCGTCGGTGGAGAAGTTCCGCAGGGTTGAGCAGCGCTACCCGCGGAGCCAGGTGGCGCCGCTCGCGCGGCTGTCCGAGGCGACGGCGCTGTACCAGCTCGGTCGTTACCAGGAGGCACGCCAGCTCTACCTGGGGCTCATGGGCGCGGACACCTCCGGGCTCGAGGCGCGGGTGCTGGAGGGCCTGGCCTTTACGCTGGAGTCGCTCAACGACCTCGATGGCGCGGCGACGCGATACCGCGAGTTCGGCGCGGTGCAGAACGGCACCTATCGTGACCTCGCTCAGTACTACCAGGCGCGCCTCTTCGCGCGTCGCGACGATCGGGTGCGCGCCAAGGAGCTGCTGCACGGCGTGATCGAGCGCACCGCGCACCCGACGGCGGCTGATCCGCTCTCGGGCTCCATCCAGAGCCTCCGCGAGCAGGCCATCGCGCTGCTGCGGGAGATCGACCCGCAGGACCCGCAGATCATCGAGTACGACCGGGCCCGCGCGGCCGGCGGCGGCGCCGAGGGCGGCCACGGTGAAGAGGGCGGCGGTCGCAACCCCCTCGATTCGCTCCCGCCCGAGCTCCGTCGTCAGCTCGAAGAGGCGCTCCGGAAGCAGGGGCGTCGCTAGGGCTTCGGTGTTCGCCGTGAAACCAAGCCGTCTGCTGGTCACCGCGCTCGCCGTGGTCGCGATCGGCGCGCCAGGCTGCGTGGGCCTCCGCCTCGGGACGCGCGATCGGCCCGATCGCAACGAGGTCGCGCCGACCCTCCGTCACAGCCTCGCGAGCTTTCAATGGCGTGCGCAGCTCGTGGCCGCCACCGACCTGGAGAGCCAGCCGCGCAACCGCGTGACCCCCGCAATCGACGAGGCCCGCGGGCTCGTCTATGTGGGCGGGCTCGACCACGGGATCCATGCGCTGCGGGCCGACGACGGCCTCGCAATCTGGCGTTTTCAGACCCTCGGTGCGGTCGAGGGCAGCGCGGTCCTCGACCGTGGGACCCTTTTTGTTGGTTGCAACGACGGCGCGCTGTACGCGCTCGACGCGCTGACCGGCGCCCAGCGTTGGCGCTTCGCCACCACGGCAGAAGTCGTGCGCGCGCCCATCGTCACCCCTGACACGGTCTTCCTGGTGAACGCCGACGACACCGTGTTCGCGATGAATCGTGGCACTGGCGAGCAACGTTGGCGCTACCACCGAGAGCCTCCGGGAGGGATTACCGCGAGCGGTCACGCCGGGCTGCTCCTGGAGCGCGGCAAGCTGTATTGCGGCTTCTCGGATGGCACCGTGGTCGCGCTCGATCCCGGCGACGGCACCGCCACGTGGGAGCGTGACACTGCTGCGGATGCGGAAGAGAGCG
>CAIOSS010000538.1 GCA_903860995.1 uncultured delta proteobacterium
CCCTGCCCGGCCAGGCCGGCGACCCGGGCTTGCTCCTGGAGCCGGCCGCGACGCTCGCCCCAGCCCGCGACCAGCGCGCCCACCGGCGCGGGGGCGACCTCGTTGGCGAGCGCGTCGGCGCGGCCGTCGTAGAGCGTGTCCACCACAGGGTTGTCGAGGAGGCAGAGGGTGCGGCATCGCCCGCAGCCCGTGCACGCCCAGGCCGTCGCGGCGCGGGAGGCCTCCTCTGCGGGTTCGATGTCTCGCAGGAGTTCGTCCATCGCCCGCATCTTCCCCCAGGGGGTGACGGTCTCGCGACCCTCCACCGTGGAGACGGGGCAGGCCGGGCGACAGAGCTTCGGGCAGTAGGTGCACCGGGTGGTGGCCTCGGCGCGACCCTCCAGCAGCGGGAGCCGTCGGTTCATGCCCCGGGTGGGTACCACGTCCGCGCGGCCCGTTGGGCGCCGTCGCTCGGGGTCGGCGGATCATCGGTGCTCACGACGTGACCTTCCGCCGAGGTGTGGGGTAAGCTACCCGCCAATCTCACCTTTTTGGGGTATTCGCAGGGTGTCGGCCGCGACAGCAGAACAATCACGCATCGGCGCGACGGTAGCGGGGCGCTACAAGCTCGTTCGCGTGCTCGGTCGGGGCGGCATGGGCATGGTCTACGAGGCCGAGCTCGTCGGGTCGCACCGCCACGTCGCCATCAAGGTGATGCACCCGGAGAACCAGGCGGACGGGGACAACGTCCGGCGCTTCGTCAACGAGGCGCTCGCCGCGGCCCGGGTGCGCCACCCCAACGTGGTGGAGGTGCTCGACGCGGGAGAAGACCCGGTCGACGGCTCGCTCTTCATCGTGCTCGAGCTGCTCACCGGCATCGACCTCGCGACGTACCTGCTCCGCTACGACAAGCTGCTGCCCAGCGAGACGCTCACGGTCGTCTGCCAGGTGCTCCAGGCCCTCATCGTCGCGCACCGCGAGAACATCGTGCACCGGGACATCAAGCCCGAGAACGTGTTCCTGGCGCGGCGGCCGAGCGGCGAGACCCACGTGAAGATCGTGGACTTTGGCATCTCGAAGATCCTCGACCCCGAGAAGGAGATCTCGCTCTCCATCACGCGCGCCAACACCACCGTCGGCACGCCCCACTACATGTCCCCCGAGCAGGCGCGCGGCGAGCTCATCGACCCGCGCGCCGACATCTGGGCGCTCGGCGTGGTGATGTACGAGTGCCTCACCGGCGAGATCCCCTTCGACGGCGAAAACTACAACCAGCAGATCCTCGCGGTCGTCACCGAGGAGCACAAGCGCGCCACCACCCTCGGGGTGGAGCCCGAGCTCTCCGCCCTCATCGATCGCTGCCTCGAGAAGGACCGCGCCGCCCGCTTCGCCAGCGCCGCCGACATGCTCCAGGAGATCGGCGCCTACCTCGCGAAGCACTCCGAGATCGCCGTGCGCTCGTCGCTCCTGCGCATCCCCGGGGCCGAGGAGTTTCCGACCGCGCGGCCCGACGACCCGACCACCCAACACGAGATCGCCCCGGGCATCGGGCGCGACCGCGACACCGTCGAAGACCTCACCGACGACGCCCAGCCCGCCTCGGCGGAAGACTTCGCCGGGCCGCTCTCCATCCGCCCGGTGTTCCCAGGGATGGTGCGCATCGACGACGAGGGCGCGGCCGACAGCGCGCCCACCAAGGTGCACTCCGTCAGGGTGAGCGCCATCGTCGCGGGCGGCGCCGCCCCGGTTCCGCTGTCGCAGCGCCCCGGCTACCAGCGCTCGGACTCGGCGCGCCCTGGTATCTTCCGTGCGCCGTCGCTCCCGCCGCTCCCGCCGCCGCCGCGACTCCCGGTCATCGAGATGACCCCCGGCGGCACCCTCCTGCCGCCGGTCACCGCCGCCGCCCACGCGTCGCCGCCTATCGAGGCCACCCCGCGCGGCGCCGTGCTCCCCGTCGACGACGCCCTCGCCCGCCCGTCGATCGTCCCCGACGCGCGCTCCCGCCGCTGGCTGTTCCTGTCCGCAGCCTTCTTGTCGGGCCTCGTCGTGGCCCTCGGCGTGGTCACGCTCACCCGCCTGCGAGAGCGGCCCCACCCGGTGGCTCCGCGCAACGTCCGCCTGCGGCTGCTCAGCATGCGCGACGACGCCCGGCCCGTCATCGGCGGCATCCGGTACTTCTCCAACGAGGCCTACGTCCCGCTCGCCTCGCGGCCGCTGCGCATCCGCGTCGAGGCCGACGGCTTCGAGTCCATCGAGGTCACCGTCGTCCCCGACCGCGACCGCGACCTGGTGCTGCCTGGCATGCGACACGTCGCCGCGCCGACCCCGACACCGCCCAGGCCG
>CAIOSS010000539.1 GCA_903860995.1 uncultured delta proteobacterium
ACCCGCTCCGCGACCTCGTCGAGGAGTTCGCGACGGCGCGCGGCGAGGCACACCCTCGCGCCGACCTCGCCGAGCTGCACCGCGAGCTCGGCGCCGATGCCGCTCGACGCCCCGGTGACCAGCGCGCGCGTCTTGTCCAGCTTCATGGGGCCCGAGAGTGCCACGGCTGCGACCCCCTTACGGGGTGACGGTGGCGGTGAGCGTGTCGGGGCAGTACTGCCGCCGCTCGCGGTAGGCGGTCATCTCCGCGGGGCTGATGGCGCGGCCGATGATGAAGAGGTCGTCGACGACGCCGTGGATGCCGAGCTGGGCCTCGCCGTCGTTCAGGTCGGCGCCGATGACCACCGGCGCGGGCGGGTACTCGATCACGGCCTCGGGGGGCGCCACGCAGGTGTCGGCGGCGTGCATGCCGTCGACGGTGCCGGGGCAGAGGTAGGGGCACGACTGCCAGCACGTCGGGGCGCCCGCGCCGCCGTCGGGGAGGTCGTCGGGGTAGCAGGGCGCGACCAGCGGCTGCGAGCCCGGCACGGCGGGGTTGGCGGGGCAGTAGCGGCCGCCCGGGGGGAAGAGGTCGAGCTGCTGGGGATAGCTGTAGGTCTCGCCGTCGTAGTAGCTGCGGCGCACGGTGCGGGGCGTCGCGGTGGTGTCGATGGTGAAGGCCAGGAAGTGCCAGCGGCGCGCGAAGGCCGCGCCCGCGAGCGGCTGCGTGGTGGTGATGTGCGCGTACTGCATCACGTCGGTGCACGGCTCGACGCAGGAGTTGCCCTGGTAGAGCGTGTCGTCGTCGCCGTCGCCGCGGAAGAAGATCGCCCACGGGTTGAAGATGGCGTTGTTGATGATGCGCGGGTCGGACTCGGGCAGGCGCCAGTGCGCGGCGCGCGCGGTCTGGTTGGGCATGCCGAAGCACACCACCGTCTGGAAGTTGTCGTTGAAGTGGTTGGAGGGCGTCTCGGGGTTGACCCACACGCCCACGCTGAGCTGCGCGCGCGCGGTGTTGAAGGGCGCCGAGGAGGCCGACTGCCAGTTGATCACGCGGTTGGGCGACGAGAGCCCGGAGGCCGGGAGCACCGGCACGCTGGGGAAGTTGAGCGAGTGCTGGCTGCGCGTGAAGCGCGCGGCGGGGTTGAGCAGCGATGGGGGCGCGGCGTCGCTCCAGAGCGACGGGCGCGTGGCGACGTCGACCGGCGGCGCGTCGTAGGGCGTCTGGAGGATGTACGCGTCGAAGGGCACGGTGCCCACCGACGGGCAGGTGCGCGACCCGGAGCCCTCGTCGAAGGAGTACGCGCCGAGGGTGTTGGCGGCGCGCATGGGCACGCGGTCGAAGGTGTCGTCGTAGCTGTTGGCCGCGGCCACCGCGGCGCTGCCGCCGTAGTGCACGCTGAGCGTGGCGCTGGCGCCGGAGACCAGCGAGGGCACGCGCACCCAGACCACGCCCATGGCGCAGTCGGTCACGAAGTGCGGCGCCCACGCGCCCGCCGCCGTGCGGACCACCATCCGGTCGCAGCTCGGCCCGATGGCCGTGCGCACCGCCGCGGGCAACACCACGCGCACCTGGAGCTCGGTGTACGCCGCGGTGGCGCCAGTGACGGTGAGCACGCCCCGCGAGGGCAGCCCGCAGCCCGGGTTGCCGGGGCACGGGTCGGTGCGCGTGGGCGCGGTGACGGGCGGGCACGCGGGCCGCGTCGGGCCGGAGTCCACCGGACCCGCGTCCGTGGGCGCAGTCCCGGCGTCGTCGGGGCCAGCGCCGGTGTCGGGGTTGGTCACGGGCGTGTCGGTCGCCGGGCCGAGGTCGTTGACGGGCACGTCGGCGGTCGCCCCGGTGTCCTCGGGACCTTCGGCGTCCGTGGTCGTCGCGACGTCGTCGGTCGTGCCCTCGTCGCCCGAGGGCACCTGCGCGTCCTCGTCGGGCGTCATCATGCCGCGGGTGGGACAGCCGGTGAGTGCCGCGGCGCCGCCGAGCGCGAGCAGCCACATCCAACCTCCGCGAGCCGGGGCCGCGCGCTCCGCACGTTTCGTCATGGGCGACACCGTAGCGTATGAGGTTCGGCGTCGCGACCGGCGCGAGGGAGACCCCAGACGATGGACGATGGTCAGTGGTGGGTGTTGCGGGACGGGATCACCCTCGGGCCCTACGGCCTCGCGGAGCTGCGGCAGTACACCACGCGCGGCAAGCTCCTCGCCGACGACCTGGTGAGCGCCGCGGGCGAGGTCGAGTGGACGCCCGCCGCCCACGCCAGGGCCCTCCAGGACCTCTTCCCCAAGGACGGCAGCGAGGACGCCACCGTGGCCCTCGAGCCCGCGCTCCGCGCCATGGCCGCGCCGCCCGTCCCTGCGCGCCGCCCGTCGAGCGCCGACAATCCCCTGCGCGGAACCACCCTGCCGCCGCGTCCTCCCGCGACCGAGACCCCGGCGGTGCTCGCGACCGAGGCCCCGGCGGTGCCCGCGCCCCCCGCGGTCACGGCCCCCGCGGTAGCGCCGAAGCCGGCCCCGCGGGTCGCGCCCACGCCGACCGTCGCGCCCGCGGCCCCGTCGCGGGGCATCGTGACCGGCGTGGTGATCGGCCTCGTCGCCGCGGCGTCGGTGCTGGTCCTCGATCGGGTCATCGCCCGGCCGCAGCGTGTGCCGACCGCGCGCGCGGTCATCACGGCGCCCACCGCGCCGGA
>CAIOSS010000540.1 GCA_903860995.1 uncultured delta proteobacterium
GCGGGCTGCGCGGCGGGCTGCGGCGACGGCGCTACCACCACGGTGTGCTCGCCGTAGGAGGGCCCGCCCGGCGGCGCCCGGCGCGACGCGAAGGCCACCGGCTGACGCCCCGGGTAGGCGCCGACGTACCCGCCGCCCGCCGCCCCGTCCGGAGGCGGAGGCAGCGGAGGAGGAGGAGCCGCGGCGACGCGCGTCCACGCGGCCGGAGGCACGACGACCGGCGCCGCACGGCGGGGAGTGTTTACGGGATCAGGTAAGACCTCGGTGACCGCGCCGGCCGGGCGGCGCACGCTCGGCCCCTCGGACATGCCCGCGAGGTCGCGGTCGCGGATGACCACCGCTGCGCCCCCGACGGGGGGATCGACCCGCGGCGGCAGCTCGGGGTCGCGGGCGACCGGGATGCGCTCGACCGAGTCGATGCCCGACAGGGACGCGAGCGCCACGGGCGGCCGGGCGGCCGGGGTCGCGGCGGCGGGTGCGGCGCCCCAGGCCCGCGCGACCGACATCCCGCTCACGCCCGAGGGCATCGCGGGGCCCCGGGGGGTGTCCCCGTCCGTCGGGACCGCGACGGTGCGGCCGTAGAGCGAGCTGCCCGCGGCGCCGCGGACCGTGCGCCCATCGACGCCGGGGCCCAAGAGCCTGGCGTGGGGGCAATAGGCGAAGGGCGCCCACACCCGCGCCCCGACGGGCCCGAGGGCCGCCCACCCGACCCAGCCGCCGCCGACGCGCCAGTCGACCCAGGCGGGGGCGAACTGCGAGCCGGGCACCCACGACCACAGCGCGCCGTCGAGCACCCAGCGGCCGTAGTGGAAGGGCACCCGCCCCCACGCGTAGTCGCTCTGCCAGTACCAGCCCGCGTCGGTGGCGACCCACTGACCCGCCGTGGCATACGGCGCGAACGTGCCGATCACGTAGGCCTCGTGAGGCCTCCAGACGCGGCCGTAGGACCCCGAGTCGACCCAGACGCCATGGCCCTCGAGGGCGGCGTTGATCTGCTCGGCGCGGAGGTCTCCGGGCGACTCACCGAGCGAGAGGGGGCCCGCCGCGTAGCCGCGCAGGGGCTCCTGCTGCTGCACGACGACCGTGACCTCCTGGTATTGCCGCACCGAACACGCCGGGGCGCCGAGCGCCGCGAGGACCACCCACGTCTCCCAACGAGGTTGCATCCCGAACGCCTACCACGAACTCAGCGGAGCTGGGCCTCTTCGGCCTTGAGGATGCCGAGCACCTCGAACGGGTCGCGGGCGGCGATGAGCTCGGCGCGCACCCGGGCGTCGCGCAGCAGCCGCGAGACCCTGGCGAGCACGCGGAGGTGGTCGCCCGGGGCGCGGTCGGGCGCGAGCACGGCGACGAAGATGCGCACGGGGCGCCGGTCGATGGAGTCGAAGTCCACTCCGTCGGGTGCGACGGCGATGGCCGCGACGATCTGGGTGAGGATGGGAAGTCGCCCGTGAGGGATGGCGACCTCATCACCGACGCCCGTCGACGCGAGGCCCTCGCGGTCGCGCAGCACCTGCACGACGGTCGACGAATTGGTGAGCTCGGACTCCTGGACGAGCAGCGCGCCGAGCGCCTCGATGGCGGCGTCTTTCGACGACACCCGGAGGGTGGTCGAGATGCGCGCGGGGGTGAGGAGATCGCTGAACCGCATCACGGGAGCGGCGGGATACTCCGGTCGGGCGGGAGTGTAAAGCGCCTGCGATGACGGTGAGGAGAGGGTTGCTGTGAGCGATGCTCAGTCGGCGTCGTCGGGCTCGGCGACGAGCGGGGCGACGCGGAGGTTGTCGCCGCCCTTCTTGTTGCGGGTCGAGGCGTCGTGGTGGCGCGAGATCTGGTGCTCCACCTTGTCGATCATCAGGTCGATGGACTTGTACATGTCCTCGCTGTCGTGCCGCGCCTGGTAGTGGCGGCCCTCGGAGGCGAGGGAGACCTCGGCCACGTGCAGGTGCTTCTCCGTGAAGAGAGTCACGTGCGCGTCGAGCGGCTGGCGCAGATACTTCTGCACGCGCTCGAGCTTCTCGTGGACGTACCCCTTGAGCGCGTCGCTCGGTGAGAGGTGTCTGAAGGTGATCGCAATGCCCATCACGTCCTCCATCGGCACAGCGACGTCAGGCCTCGGTAGGAGGGCGACGTCGGACTGCGCCACGCTCGGCCCCAAAACGCTTCCTCGTCGGCGCGGGCGAGCAACCGCCGACGTAGCTCTAGACCTACTCCCTTCGACGGGGCCTGGGTAGGCCCAATCAACGGGAATTCAACGGGGCCGTGTCGGCGCCGTGATCAGTAGTATTGCTTGCGCTTGGCGCTGGAGAGGATGCCGAGCATCTCGCGGTACTTCGCCACGGTGCGTCGTGCGATCACGATCTTCTGGTGCACCAGCTCCTTGACGATCTGCTCGTCGGAGAGCGGGGCGTGCGCGTCTTCCTGGGCCACGATCTTCTTGATCGCCTGCTTCACGCTCTCGCTGGCGATGTCCTCCTCCGCGATGCGGCGGATGGAGCTGTTGAAGAAATACTTGAGTTCGAAGATGCCGCGCGGGGTGTGCACGTACTTATTGGTGGTGACGCGCGAGATGGTGCTCTCGTGCATGCCCACCGCGTCGGCCACGTCGCGCAGGATCATCGGCTTCAGGAACTCGATGCCCTTCTCGAAGAACTCGTGCTGCTTCTCGACGATGCTCTGGGTGACCTTGACGATGGTCTTCTGCCGCTGGTCTAGCGACCGCACGAACCACTTGGCCGAGGCCAGCTTGCCCTGCACGAACTCCCGGGCCTTCGGGTCCTTCATGAGCGAGCGGGCCTGCTGCTCGTTGATCTTGAGCTTGGGCATGCCGTCGTCGTTGGTGCTCACCACGTAGTCGTCGCCGACCTTGTGCACGTAGACGTCGGGCGTGATGTACGACGGCTCCTCGGACGAGAAGTTGCGCCCCGGCCGGGGCTCCATCGTACTGATGAACTTCGCGGCCTCGTAGACGTCCGTGAGCTCGCAGCGCAGGTCGCGCGCGATGGCCTGGAAGTTACGCCGCTCGACGTTGGGCAGGTGCCGGTCGATGACCTGCCAGAGGATGTTCTCCGCGTCGTAGCCGAAGTGCTCGGCCTGCCGGAGCAGGCACTCCCGCAGGTCGCGCGCCGCGACCCCGACCGGGTCGAAGCTCTGGATCAGCCGGAGCACCTCCTCGGCGTCCTCCGGGTCGAGGCCCACCTCACTGGCGAGGTCTTCGATGGTGAGCGCCCTGCCCGCGGCCTCGGTCTCCGCCGCGGCGCGTGTCTTCGGCGCCTCGCCCTCGACGTCGTCGTCGATCAGGATGCCGCTGAGGTTGAGGTACCCGCTGTCGTCGAGGTTGTGCACGATGAGCATCGCGAACTTCAGCTCGCTCTCGCGGAAGTTCGA
>CAIOSS010000541.1 GCA_903860995.1 uncultured delta proteobacterium
AACACAGGGTCGGCCGGGGTGCGGTGCAGCTCGAAGTAGCGCCGGAGCAGCAGGCCCGCGCCGTAGGTGCGGTAGACGTTGTTGACGGCGTCGACGGCCCGGCCGCCGGGGACGAAGCGCTCGAAGACCCAGCGCACGCCCTGGGTGACGTTGCCCCGGATGGTGGCCGTCTCCTCGATGTCGACGAGGATGCGCCGGGCGCCGTGGGTGAGCACCACCCCGTAGCTGCGGGCCAGGCGGTCGACCATGGCCGCGCGGAGGGTGCGCACCACCGGGATGTCGATCAGCGGGGGCAGTCCGAGCCGTGCGACCCCCGCGAGGAGGCCATACATCGCCAGCACGGAGTCGCTCTGTGCGCGTTCGCTCATGGGCCGAACCGTACCCGACCACCCTGGAAGCCGCGAGCGGGGACCGCTACCGTGCGCCCCCATGAGCCTGCCGCCCGGACCGACCGCGCCGACCCCGTGGATCCTGATGCGCTGGATGCGCGACCCGGTGGGGCTGCTCGACGAGTGCCGCGCGCGCTACGGCGAGACCTTCACCATCCGCCTCGGGGCCATGCCACCGCTGGTGATCCTCTCCAACCCGGAGCACGTCCGGGAGGTCTTCGCGAGCGCCGGGGACGACATGCACGGGGGCAAGATCGCCGAGGCCCTGCGGCCCTTCCTGGGCGAGCGATCGGTGATCGTGCTCGACGGCGCGGAGCACAAGACGATGCGCCGGCTGGTGATGCCGCCCTTTCACGGCGAGCGGATGCACGCCTACGGGCGCGAGATGGTCGAGCTCACGCACGCCTCCATCGACCAGTGGCCCGTTGGGCGGGAGTTTCCCATCCACGAGCCGCTCCAGGGGATCACCCTCGACGTCATCCTGCGCACGGTGTTCGGCATGGACGACGCGGGCGAGCGGGCGGCGTTGGGGACCCGGCTCACCCGGCTCACCCACCTCGCGTCGTGGCCGCCGCTGCTTCTCCCACAGATGCAGCGCGACCTCGGGCCGTGGAGCCCGTGGGGGCGCTTCGTGCGCGAGTCGGGCACGGCGGACGCAAACCTCCTCGGCACCATCGCCCGGCGCCGACGCGAGGGCGGCGACGGGCGCACGGACATCCTGTCGATGCTCCTCGGGGTGCGCGACGAGGAAGGCCGCGGCCTCGACGACCAGGACCTCCGCGACCAGCTGGTCACCCTCCTCGTCGCGGGCCCCGAGACCACCGCCACCGCCCTCGCCTGGACCCTCCGCTGGGTGCTCGCCCTCCCGGACGTGCGCGACCGGCTTCTGGCGGAGCTCCACGCCGCGCAGCGCTCCGAGGCCCTCACCCCCGAGCGCATCGCGAAGCTCGAGTACCTCGACGGCACCGTGCGCGAGGCCCTGCGGCTACAGCCCGTGATCCCCCTGGTGGGCCGGGTGCTGCAACAGCCCATGCGCTTCGCGGGCTACGACCTCCCGGCGGGCGTCGCCCTCGCCCCCTCGGTGCACCTCGTCCACCAGAACACCGCCGTGTACTCGCACCCCGCGCGCTTCGACCCGACCCGCTTCATCGGGCGGCAGTACAAGGCCCACGAGTGGATCCCCTTCGGCGGGGGCATCCGTAAGTGCATCGGGATGGCCTTTGCCATCTACGAGATGAAGATGGTCCTCGCGACGGTGCTCTCCCGGGCGTGGCTGCGCTCGGCGCCGGGCTACACCCCCCGCGCCGTGCGCCGGAGCATCACCCTCACGCCCTCCCGGGGCATGCCCGTCATCGTCGACGCGGTGCTCCCCCGCGGCGCGATCGTCCCCGCCGCCGCCTGAGACCCCTACCGTGCGCCCCGCCCTCGCCTTGCTCGTCGCCGCCGCCCTCGGCGCCGGGGCTTGCCGTCGCCCCCGCCGGGCGCCCCCTCCCCCGGTCGCCGCCGACGTGCCAGTCGACGAGGGACCCGCCCCGGTGGCGCTCGACACGCCGCCGCCCGCGCTGCCGCCGCGGATGTTCCGCTTCGACCCGCGGCACACGGGCCGGAGCGGCTACCGGCTCCCGCGCGACCCGGTGATCACCGCGCGCTTCGCCACCCGCGGGCGCATCACCTCGCAGCCAGTGCTGGGCGCGCGCGACACGGTGGTGGTCACCTCCCACGACGGCGCGGTGTACGGCCTCGCCCGCGACGGCTCGCTGCGCTGGCAGATGAACACCGGCGACCGGGTGTACACCACCCCCCTCGTGCGGGCCGACGGGACCATGGTGCTCGGCACCGACGCCGACCGCCTGGTGGTGCTCGGGCCCGACGGCTCGCTCCGCCTCGCGCTGGGCACCGACGACGACGCGGACACCTCCCCCGCGGCGGCGGGCGACGGGTCGCTGCGCTTCGGCGCGGGGCGCTCGCTCTACGCGACGGAGGGCGACCTCACGGTGCGCTGGCGGCTGCAACTCGGGGCCAAGGTGTACTCCTCGCCCGCGGTCACCGACGACGGCGTCGCGGTCGTGGGCGCCCAGGACGACCGGGTGCGCGCGGTCGACCCCGACGGCGGCGTTCGCTGGACGGTGGTGACCCGCGACGACGTCGACGCCCCGCCGGCCATCGGCGACGACGGCACGGTGTACGTCGGCGGCGACGACGGGGCGCTGCGGGCCATCTCGCGCGACGGGGTCGAGCGGTGGCAGCGGGCCTTGGGCGGGTACGTCCGCGCGGGCGCGGCGCTGGGCCTCGACGGCGCGCTGGTGGTGGGCACCTACGGGCCGCGCGCGCG
>CAIOSS010000542.1 GCA_903860995.1 uncultured delta proteobacterium
ACGGCCAGGCAGCGGTACGGCGCCTCCGCCCGCCACTCCCGCACCGTCGCGTCGGCCGACGCCGTGAAGAGCCACCCGCCGTCGTGGCTGAAGGCCACCCCGGCCACCGCGGCCGCGTGCCCGCGCAGCGTCGCGACGCACGTGCCCCACCGCGTGTTCCACACCCGCGCCGTGCCGTCGGCCGAGGCCGTCGCCGCCCGCTCGCCCTCCCGCCCGGGGCAGAAGGCGCACGCCACCACCGCGTCGTCGTGCCGGTCCCGGATCCGCTCCGCGCGCCACCCGCCCCCGCCCCCCGCGGCCGCGTCCGCCTCCACGCCCAGCTTGACGAGCAGCGCGCGCGTCGCGGCGTCCCACACGACGGCGGACCCGTCGAAGGACCCCGCGAGCACCCGCGCGCCGTCGGGGCTGACGGCCAGCGCGCTCACGTAGTCCGACGCGTGGCGGAACCCCTCCGCCTCCGTCCCCGTCAGGTTGTCCCACCGCCGCACCGACCCGTCGTGGAGCGAGGCCGTGAGGACCCCCCCCACGCCCTCCCCGACGAGCGGGGAGAAGCAGCAGGCCGAGATCCGCTCGGGGTGCCCCGGGAACGCCATGAGCTCCGCCCCCCGCCGCCCGCCCCACAGCTTGAGCGAGCCGTCCCCGCCCGCCGACGCCAGCTCCCCGCCGTCGGCGCTGTAGGCGAGCGCGACCGCGTCCGTCCCCGCGTGGCCCGTGAAGTCCTCGGCCGCCGCCGTCTCCCGGATCCCCCACACCTTGCACGTGCCGTCCGTCGACCCGCTCGCGACGTAGCGCCCGCTGGGCGCGAAGGCGACGGCGTTGACCCGCCCCGCGTGCGTCCCGAAGGAGAAGACGGCCTGGCCCGTCGCGAGGTCGTAGAGGTGCACCTTGCCCGAGTCCACGCCCGCCGCGACGAAGGCGCCGTCGGGCGAGAAGGCGCACCCGCGCGCCTCGGCGCCGTCGGTGAAGGCCCCCGCCTCCTTGCCGCCCCGCTCCACGTCCCACACCTTGACGAACCGGTCCAGCGAGCAGGTGCACGCGCGCAGGCCGTCGGCGCTGAAGCCGCACGCGCCCACCACGGACCGGTGGCCCTCGAGGACGTGCATCGCCGCGAGGCCCTCCGTGGGCGACAGCGAAAACACCTTGACCAGGCCGTGGCTCGTCCCCGCGAGCACGCGCCGCCCGCTCGGGCCGATGGCGACGCACGACAGCGGCGACGGGCGGCCCTCCAGGTCCTCGTCCAGCACCTCGAAGAGCCGCGTCGCCTCGCTCACCACCTGCCCCGCCCCGCTCGCCCGCGAGGCCACGTCCCACACCGTCAGCGCCCCGTCCCGCGCCACCAGCGCCATCCGCCGCCCGTCGATGCTCAGCGCCCCGCCCGACGCCTGCGTCGACGAGAGCACCGCGCGCAGCCGCTCCTTGAGCGTCGCCACGTCGCACAGCATCGCCGTGCCCTCGTCCGACACGCTCAGCAGCGACCGCCCGTCCCCGGCGAAGCTCAGCGCCCGGATCGCCCCCGGCAGCGCGAACTGCGCCCGCTCCGCCCCCGACCGCGCGTCCCACACCGTGAGCCGCCCGCCGAAGCCGTCCCCGGCCCCCGTCACCAGGCGGCGGCCGTCGGGCGCGTACGCGACGCAGTCCACGGGGCCGTTGCACCGCAGCGTCAGCGCGCAGGGGTCGCCCAGCTGGCTCTTGTTGAGGTGCCGGAACCACGCCACCTCGGCCCGCGCGTCCCCCACGATGCGCAGCGCCTCCCCCGCCACCGTGCTCGCGTCGGGCATGTTCATGGCCTGCTGCAGCACGATCTCGGGGTGCGCGGCGAAGACCGCCGCGTACATGGACACGAACCCCCGGAAGTCCAGCACCCGCACCCGCTGCAGGAACGACAGCCCCGCCGCCGCCGCCGCCCCGCCGCCCTCCTCCTCCGCCCCACCGCCCGTGCCCGGCGGCGGGGCGAAGCGCGACGGGGTGTCGAGGGCCGCCGAGTAGTCGGTGAGG
>CAIOSS010000543.1 GCA_903860995.1 uncultured delta proteobacterium
ACCTGTACTACTTCGTCGCGCGCTTCGGTCCGCTCAGGGCTGGCGACGTCGCACCGACGCCCGCGCCCACGGCGGCCCCGGAGCCCGCGCCCACGGCTGTACCTGTACCAGCGCCCACGCCCGCACCCGCGGCGACCCCGGAGCCCGCACCCGCGGCGACCCCGGAGCCCGCGTCCGCGGGGCTGCCGAGCGCGGCAGACCTGCAGCGCATGCGCTCGCTCGGCCCCGCGGCGGTGACCTGGAGCGTGGCGATCATCCGCGACGCGCCGCGCACCGGCGCGATCGTCGGGCGGCTGGTGCAGGGCACCGCGGTGGAGATGGTCGATCGCCGCGGGGCCTGGTACGCCATCCGCTGGGGCCGCAGCGGCACCAACGTGGGGTGGACCTTCCGGCAGGCCATCGGGCAGTAGCGCGCGGGCGGGCGCAGGGGCGCCGTCGCTGGTAGTAACAGCGGCACCAACGCCTATGAGGGACTCCATCGAAGCCGGGCCGTCGTTCTTCTCCGTGCTGGGCTCGCGCCGCAGCGTGCGCGGGTTCCTCCCCGAGGAGGTCCCGGCGGCGACGCTGGAGTCCATCTTCGGCGCGGCGCAGCAGGCGCCCTCGTGGTGCAACATCCAGCCGTGGCGGGTATGGGTCACCCGCGGCGCGATGACCCGCGCGGTCGTCGACGCAATGCTCCACGCCGCGGACACCGAAGGCCCGGTGCCGGACTTCGCCTGGCCGCCGGAGTACCCCGAGCCGTACCTCCAGCACCGCCGCGAGTGCGGCGGGGCGCTCTACGCCGCGATGGGCGTGGCGCGCGACGACAAGGCCGGCCGCCACGAGGCGTGGATGAGAAACTTCCGCGCCTTCGACGCGCCACACATCGCGATGGTTGCCATCGACCGACGCTTCAACCACTACGCGATGCTCGACCTCGGGTGCTGGCTGCAGTCGGTGCTGCTCGGCGCGCTCACCCTCGGCGTGTCGACCTGCGCCGAGGCGAGCCTGGCGACCTTCCCCGGGGCTGTGCGCGGCGTGCTCGGCATCCCCGACGAGCTCGGCCTCGTGGTGGGCATCGCCATGGGCTACGAAGACCCGGCGGTGGAGGCCAACGGCTGCCGCACCACGCGCGCCCCGCTCGCGGCCAACGTGCGCTTCGTGGGATGACCGCCGTCCCGCGCTGAGCGCCGCCGGACGAATATCTCCTCACGTAACGCCGTCCGCGGCCGATGATCACCAGCCGAGGGGCGCCCGCGATCGAGCGAGGCCCCGCGGGCTCGGTTGCGCGGAGGGATGTCGGTGATGCCATCGAAGGAAGTGGTCGATCGTCTGAGGGGCGCCGAGGTGGTGGCGCGGGCCGCGGAGGTCCACGCCGACGCGGTGGGCGATCGGCTCACCGACATGCTCCAGCCGTACTCGCGCCGGGGCGACGAGATCCCCGACGTGGGCGCCGCGATGGCGCTGCTGGCGCGGCGCCTGAAGGCGATCGGCGAGGCGCTGCGCGCGGCCGACAGGGCCAGCGAGGCCGGGGCCTCGGACGCCGCGGCGGCGCTCGCCCGGAAGGGCGCCGCCATCGCGGAGTACGACGCGGCCTTCAGCGAGACGGCGATGCTGGTGTCGGTGCTGCTGCGTACGGTAGGCGAAGACGCGCTGGCGATGCGCGTGCGCCCCTCGTCGACCCGGCCGGGGCGCATGGCCGGGGACGACGAGGGGAGCTGAGGCGGAGGGTCGACTACGCCGCGGTGCGGATGGCGTTGTCGTTCTTCGGGGTCGGCGTGACCAGCACCTCGCCCGCGTCGCCCGCGGCCTCCAGCGCCGCGGCCAGCACCTCGCGCATGTCGTCGGCGAAGATGAACTCCATCGCCTCGCGCACGCTCGCGGGGATCTCCTCGAGGTCGCGCTCGTTGCGCGCCGGGAGGATCACCCGGGTGATGCCCGCGCGGTGCGCCGCGAGCACCTTGGCCTTGATGCCGCCGACGGGCATCACCTTGCCGCGGAGGGTGCACTCCCCGGTCATGGCGGTGTCGGGCCGCACGCGCCGCCCGGTGAGCAGCGAGGTCAGCGCCGTGAACATCGTCACGCCCGCGCTCGGGCCGTCCTTGGGCACCGCGCCCGCCGGGACGTGGATGTGCACGTCGTGCTTCTCCAGGGCGTCGGCCGGGACGCCGAGCTCCTCGGCGTGCGAGCGCACGTAGGTGAGCGCCGCGCGGGCCGACTCCTTCATGACGTCGCCGAGCTGCCCGGTGATCTCCAGCGCGCCCTTGCCGGGCATCCGCGACGTCTCGATGAACAGGATGTCCCCGCCCACCGGGGTCCACGCGAGGCCCGTCGCCACGCCCGGCGCCGCCGTGCGCTCGGCCACCTCGCTGAAGAACTTCGCCCGCCCGAGGTACCTCGCCACGTCCGCGGCGTCGACCACCACCCTCGTCGGCGCGTGGTCCGTCGCCCGCGCGACCTCCAGGGCCACCGCCCGGGTGACCTTGGTGATCTCCCGGGTGAGCTGCCGCACGCCGGCCTCGCGGGTGTAGTCCCGCGCGATGGTGCGCAGCCCCTCGTCGGTGAAGCCGAGCACCTCGTCGGGGATCGCGTGCTCCTTGCGCTGCTTGGGCACCAGGTGCTGCTTCGCGATGAGCACCTTCTCCTCGGTGGTGTAGCCCTGGAGCTCGATGATCTCCAGGCGGTCGCGCAGCGGCGCGGAGATGGCGCCGAGGTCGTTGGCCGTGCACACGAAGAGCACCTCCGACAGGTCGAAGGGGATCTCCAGGTAGTGGTCGGTGAAGGTCTTGTTCTGCTCCGGGTCGAGCACCTCGAGCAGGGCCGCCTCGGGCGAGCCGCCCCACCCGCTGGTGAGCTTGTCGATCTCGTCGAGCAGCACCACGGCGTTGCGGGCCTTGGCCTTCTTCATGGCGCCGAGCACCCGGCCCGGCAGCGCGCCGACGTAGGTGCGCCGGTGCCCGCGGATCTCCGCCTCGTCGCGCACGCCGCCGAGGGAGATGCGCACGAAGGGCCGGCCCGTGGCGTCGGCGATGGACTGCCCGAGGGAGGTCTTGCCCACCCCCGGCGGGCCCGCGAGGCACAGGATGGTGCCGCGCGAGTTGCCCGTGAGCTTGAGCACGGCCATGTGCTCCAGGATGCGCTTCTTCACGTCGTCGAGGCCCGCGTGGTCGGCGTCGAGCTGGGCCGACACGGCGTCGACGTCGTCCCTCGCGGCGCTGCGCTTCGACCACGGCAGGTCGCCGATGAGCTCCAGGTACGTGCGTATCACGTGGCCCTCGGCCTGCTGCCCGCTCATGGACTCCAGCCGGCGCAGCTCGCGGTCGGCCACGGCGCGGGCCTCCTCGGGCAGCCCGGCGTCGTCGAGCTTCTTCTTGAGGGCCGCGAGCGCCGCGTCGCCGTCGGGCTCGTCGCCGATCTCCTTCTTCATCGCGCGGATCTGCTCGCGCAGCAGGGCGTCGCGCTGGTTGCGGTTGACCTCCCGGCGCACGTCCTGGTCGATCTTGGACTTGATGTCGTTGAGCGCGCGCGCCTCGGAGACGAGGCCCGCGACCAGCCGCAGCCGGGCGCCCACCTCCACCTCGCGGAGCACGTCGATCTCCTTCGGCGCGGGGAGCCCGAGGAGCGCGGCCACCTGGTCGGCGACGCGCCCGGGGTCGGACTCGTCGGCCTGCACGGCGCCGAGCGAGCCGCCGTTGCGCGAGGCCAGCTCGGTCACGTGCTGCTTGAGCGAGTGGGCCAGCAGCCGGGACTCGGCGGCGTCGGCGGTCTCCTCGGGCAGCGCCTCGCCCTCGGCCAGCCAGTAGGGCTCGCTGCGCGCCAGGCCCGTGAGCCGGAAGCGCGCGAGGCCCTCCAGCACCACCCGGGACCCGCGGTCGCGGGTGCGCTCGATCTGCACCACCCGCGCGAGGGTGCCGACCTCGTGCAGGTCGCCGAGGCTGGGGTCGGACACGCTCGCGTCGCGCTGGGTGACGACGCCGATGAGGGAGCGGGGGCCGAGGTCGTCGAGCAGGGCGACCGAGCGCGTGCGCCCGACCGGGAGGGTGAGGGTGGTGCCGGGAAACAGCGTCCCGCTGCGCAGCGGCAGCAGGGCGAAGGGGGACAGGGGCATCGCGGGGTCGCTTCGGTGGCTCATCGTCGTGGGACTCCTTCCGCAGTCACTTCGTCAACGGACGCAGGCCATCGCCGGATCGGAGGACACGCGTGGTGCCCTCCGTCGGTATGCCACCTGCGCGTCGTCGCTCCCGATCACCGCTGCGCGCCCGCTGAAAACCAATGACCCCACTCAACATGGTGGGGCCCCTCGGCGCTGCGTCGGTGGGGGAGTGAACGGAAACTAAACTCGTTCACTCGATCGTCAAGGCATCGCCCTGATTTGCCCGGTCATTTCAAACTTGCAATAACTTCATATGCATTGGTGAAATGTATGGGGCTCGGACACCATTCAAGTTCACTTGAAAACAGCCATCCCAGGTCATGGCATGGGTAGTGCTATAAGGCGTTTCGGCGGCGGCGCCGGCGTCCTCCCCCCCCAACGCCTATGGTGCCGCCGCTTTATTAATTCCCTCTCCGCGCTGGGGCGCGGGGGTCACTCCCGTGGATGCACCTGTCATCCCGAGGCGATCTTCGAGGAACGTGAACATCCGGGTGAGCCGTCGTAGCTCGTCGGAGCGCTGCGTCCCGGCCCCGTGGCCGACGTCGCGTTGCATGTGGAAGTGCAGCGGTGCGCTCCCGGCCTGGGCGTCCTGGAGGCGTGCGGCGAACTTCGTCGAGTGGCCCCAGTGCACGCGGGTGTCGTGGTCGGCGGTCTCGATCCACGCCGCGGGGTAGCGCTCGCCGTCGCGCACGCGGTGGTAGGGCGAGTAGGCGTGGAGCCAGGCGAAGGCGTCGGGCCGCGCGGGGTCGCCGTACTCGCTGGTCCAGATCTCCGCCGGGGGAAAGCGCGCGAAGCGGACCATGTCGTAGAGCCCGACGCTCGCGAAGGTGGCCGCGAAGCGCTCGGGCGCGCGGGTGAGCATGGCGCCCATGAGCAAGCCCCCGTTGGATCCGCCGTTGATGGCGATGCGGGACGGTGAGCTCCATCGGCTGGTGGAGAGCCACCCGAGGACGGCCTCGAAGTCCTCGTAGACGTGCTGCTTGTTGCCCATGGCCCCGGCCTGGTGCCAGTCCTCGCCGAACTCCCCGCCGCCGCGGAGGTTGGCCACGACGTAGATGCCGCCGCGCTCCAGCCAGTAGATGGGATCGCGGCGGAAGGTGGGGAGCAGCGACACGTTGAAGCCGCCGTAGCCGTAGAGCAGCACGGGGTTGGTGCCGTCGGCCGTGGCCGCGCGCGGACGGAGGATGAACGCGTTGATGGGGGTGCCGTCGCGGGAGGGGACGGCGGCGCGCTCGACGACGAAGCGGGAGAAGTCGACGTCGGCGGTGGCGTGATCGACCACCTGCGGGCGTGGCGTGGGCGCGCGTGCATCCACCGCCAGGACGGCCGACGGCTCGAAGAAGGACTGGAACCCGAACACCACCACGGGGCTCCCGGAGCCCGACACCAGGGACGGCGCGCTTCCCTCGGCAGGCAACGGGATCTCCCGCGCGTCGGTGCCGTCGAGGGCGTACGAGCGCACGCGTGATGCGATGTTCTCGAGGGTGCCCACGACGAGGCGGTCGCCCGCGAGGGTGAAGTCCTCGATGGGGTGGGCGCCCTCGGCGACGACCGGTCGCCATGTCGGGGCGCTGCCGAAGGGCGTCGGGAGGTCGTCGAAGGTGTCTGGGAGCCGGGCCGACGCGACCGGAGCGCTCACCAGCTTGAAGCGCGGCGCGTGGTCGTTGGTCCGCACGAAGATCGTCCCGCGGTGCACGGTCGCGTGCGAGATGCTCGGGGCGCCGGTCACCACCGCGGCCGCACGGGGGAGCGCGCCGCGGGCCACGGGGGCTCGGCGGTCGACGAGGAGCACGTCCGAGCGGCTCCAGCCGCGGAAGAGGTTGACCACGAGCCAGCGGCCGTCGTCGGAGACGTCGGGCGACGGGGCGTGGGTGCGCTCGGTGACGTCGAAGACGCGGGCGTCGGCGGCGCCGTCGGGCGCGGCGCCGAGGCGGTGGAAGAACATCGCGCGCCAGTAGGTGTCCTCCGCGGCGGGGTCGTGGTGGGCTTCGCCCGCGCGTGGGTAGCGGGTGAAATAGAAGCCCGACTCGTCGGGCAGCCAGGAGAGCCGGCACCACTTGGTGTGCGCGATGGCCTCCGGGAGCATGCGCCCGGTGGCGACCTCCATCACGCGCAGGGTGCTGCGCTCGTCGCCGTTCTGCGAGACCCCGAGGGCCAGGTAGCGGCCGCGGGGGGAGGGGGCCATCCAGTCGACGGCGCTGCGCTCGCCGAGGGTGCGCGGGTCGAAGAGCTGCCGCGGCTCCGACCACGCGCCCGCCGCGCTGCGCTCGCTGGTCATGACCACGGCCTGCTCGCGGTCGCCGTCGCGCTTCGTGTAGAAGAGCCGCGATCCGCCGACGGAGGCGCCGCGGAGGTTGCCGATGGCGAGCAGCTCGCCGAGCCGGCGGGTGATGTCCGGCCGGGGGTGCGCGGCCAGGTACGACTCGCTGCGGGCGTTCTGGGCCTGCACCCAGGCGGCAGTGACTGCCGACTCGGTCTCGAGCGCGCGGTAGGGGTCGGCGACCTCGACGCCGTGGAGGGTCTCGATGACCGCGCCGGCGCGGGCGGGGGCGTTGATGGCGTCGGTGTCGCGCGCGGCGTGGGGCGGGTTTACCGCGACCGGTAAGATGGGTGCGGCGTGGGGCGGCGTCGGCAGGGCGATGGGGCGCGCGCACGCGAGGGCCGCGAGGGGGAGGAGGGCGAGGAGGGGGCGTCGCATGACGGCGGAGGATGCCACCGAGCGGTCGCGGGGCGGGAGTCGCCAACCCGCCCGCGGTGTGGGGTATGGTCGCTGCTACGATGTTGACCCGACGAGATCTCCTGACCGGTGTGGGCGCCTCGGTCGCGCTCGGTACCGTGGGCTCCGGCTGCGATGACACCGCCACGCCTGCGGTGGCCGACGCGGGGGTGCCGATCTACGACAGCGGCCCGGCCGTCGACGGCGGCCCCGCCGTCGAGATGGTGGACTTCCTCCACGGCGTCGCGAGCGGCGACCCCCTCGCCGACCGGGTGATCCTCTGGACCCGCGTGACCCCCCGCAGCGGCGCGCGGGGCCCGGTCGCGGTGCGCTGGGAGATCTCCACCACCCCCGACTTCGCCTCCCTCGTCGCCTCCGGGGACCTCGTCACCACCATCGCCCGCGACTACACCCTCAAGGTCGACGCCGCGGGACTCCCGTCGGGCACCACCCTCTATTACCGCTTCGCCGTCGGCGCGCTGCGCTCCCCCGTCGGGCGCACCCGCACCGCACCCACCGGCTCCATCGACCGCCTTCGCCTCGCGGTGGTCTCCTGCTCGAGCCTCGCCCACGGGTATTTCCACCTCTACCGCGAGCTCGCCGAGCGCCTCGACCTCGACGCCGTCGTGCACCTGGGCGATTACATCTACGAGTATGCCTCGGGCTTCTACGGCGGCGTGCGGCCCTACGACCCGCCGACGGAGACCTTCACCCTCGCCGACTACCGCCGCCGGCACGGGCAGTACAAGCGCGACACCGACCTGCGCGCGCTGCACCAGCAGCACCCGGTGATCGCCGTGTGGGACGACCACGAGTTCGCCAACAACGCCTGGATGAACGGCTCGCAGACCACCCCCGCCACGGGCGACCGATGGCGCGACCGCCGGGCCGCCGCCATCCGCGCGTACTTCGAGTGGATGCCCGTGCGCGAGCAGCCCGACGGGCGCATCTGGCGGCGCTTCGCCTTCGGCGACCTGGTCGACCTCGTGATGCTCGACACGCGCATCTGGGCGCGGCCGCAGCAGCTCCCCGGCGACTCGCCCGAGCTGCGCGACCCGCGGCGCACCCTCCTCGGCGACGAGCAGGAGCGCTGGCTCTTCGAGGCCGTCACCACCTCGCCCGCGCGCTGGAAGCTCCTCGGCCAGCAGGTGCGCCTCGCGCCGCTGCGCCCGAAGTTCAACAGCGACACCTGGGAGGGCCACCCCGCGGCGCGCGACCGCCTCATCGACACCCTCGGCCGGATGCGCGCCCAGAACGTCGCCGTGCTCACCGGCGACATCCACACCTCCTGGGCGATGGACCTCCCGCGCGACCCCTTCGACCCCCGCGCGTACGACCCGCGCACCGGCGAAGGCTCCCTCGCCGTGGAGCTCATCACCCCGGGCGTCACCTCGCCGGGGCACCCGCCCGAGGTCGAGGCGGAGATCCCCGGGCTCATCCGACAGAACCCCCACATGCGCTACGGCAACGCCTCGCAGCGCGGGTACATCCTCCTCGACGTCACGCCCGCGCGGCTGCAGGCCGAGTGGTTCCACCTGGCGCACGGGAGCGTCGAGCAGCGCGAGCGGCGCCGCGCCACCTTCAGCACCGGCTGGCTCACCCTCTCCGGGCGCAGCCATCTTACCCCGGCGGGTAATCCCAGCCTCCCCCGGGAGGGCTCACCCCCCGCCGCCCCGTGGGAGCCTGCCTGAGCGCCACCGCTCAGCCCGGCGCGGTCTCCTCCTCGCGCAGCCGGATGGGGCCGACGTTCTCCGGCGCGTAGGCCCGCAGGTCGAGCGAGCCGTAGAAGGCCCGGATGCGGTCCATGTCCGCGCGCACGTCGCCGGTCATCACCATCGGCGGGCCCATGCCCGCGCGCTTCGCCCCGAAGTCGATGTACGCCGGCACCACCGGGACGCGGGCCCCCAGGGCGATGTGATAGAAGCCCGATTTCCAGTGCTCCGCGCGGCCCCGGGTGCCCTCCGGCGGCACCCCCAGCACGAAATCCTCGTGCCGGTCGAACTCCGCGATCATCTGCGCCACCACGCTGTTCGAGCGGCTGCGGTCGATGCCGACGGCGCCGAGCTCGCGCAGCGCCGCCCCGAGCGGGGGCCTCGTCCAGGCGTCCTTGATCATCCAGCGGGCCCGGAGACCGAGCTGCGTGGCGAAGGCGACCATCAGCAGCCCGTCCCAGTTGCTGGTGTGCGGGTACGCGATGCACACGTACTTCCGCTCCCTGGGGGGCTGTCCCTCGAAGCGCCAGCCCGAGAGATCGATCGCGAGGGACGCCAGCCGGACGCGCTTCACCCCGCGGAGCCTACCACCGCGGCCGTTCAGGCGTCCCGCGCCACGAGCCCCGGCGGCAGGGTGATGCCCGCGTGGTGCAGCGCCGTGCGCAGGTCGCCCTTGCTGAAGCTCCGGTTGTAGGCCTCGCGCACGTCGATCTTGCCCGTGCGCACCAGATCGCAGAGGGAGTCGTGCTGCGAGAGCATCCCGACCTGCCGCGAGGTCTGCATCACCCCGTAGAGCTGGAAGGTCTTGCCCTCGCGGATGAGGTTCGACACCGCTGGGGTCACCAGCAGCACCTCGTAGGCGGCCACGCGCCCGCCGCCGGAGCGCCGACAGAGCGTCTGCGAGATCACCCCCTTGAGCGAGTCCGCGAGCATCGCGCGGATCTGCGGCTGCCGCTCGGCGGGGAACTGATCGATGATCCGGTCGACGGTGCTCGGCGCCGTGCGGGTGTGCAGCGTGCCGAAGACCAGGTGGCCCGTCTCCGCGGTCTCGATGGCGATCGCGGTGGTCTCCAGGTCGCGCATCTCGCCGACCATCACCACGTCGGGGTCTTCGCGCAGCGCGGCGCGCAGGGCGTGCTTGAACCCGTCGGTGTGCACCCCCACCTCGCGCTGGTTGACCAGGCAGCGCTTGTTGCGGTGCACGAACTCGATCGGGTCTTCGACCGTGATGATGTGGTCCCTGCGGGAGCTGTTGATGCGGTCGATGAGCGACGCCAGGGTGGTGCTCTTGCCCGAGCCCGTCGGGCCGGTGACCAGCACGAGGCCCTTGGGGAGGTCGCAGAGGTCGAGCATGGCGCGCGTCAGACCGAGCTCCTCGGCCGACACGATGTCCATCGGGATGCGCCGGAGCACCGCCGAGGGGCCGCGCCGCTCGACCATGGCGTTGCAGCGGAAGCGCGCCACCCCGGGGATCTCGTAGGCGTAGTCGGCGTCGTTGCGGGCGGCGTAGTCCCGCCGGGCGGCCTGCTTCATCGTCGGCAGGATGAGCGCCCGAAGGGCGTCCGCCGACAGCGGGAGGTGGTCGCCCGGGATCGGCCGGATGTCGCCGTGCAGGCGCATCAACGGCGGGCGCCCGGTGGCGAGGTGCAGGTCGCTCGCGCCCAGCTTGGACATCTGGCGCAGCAGCAGGTCGAGGCCGCCCGTGTCGCCGGCGCGGTCGTCGTCGCCCGGGGCGACGGCCGGGGCGACGGCCGGCACCGTGTCGAGCGCGCGGGGCCCGATGGACATCCGCTCGGCGGCGGCCTCGGGGGCGCGCGACGGCGCCGGGCCCGCGGGCTCGCGAGGGCTCTCCGGGCG
>CAIOSS010000544.1 GCA_903860995.1 uncultured delta proteobacterium
CATCGGATCCAGCAGGAAGACACGCTGGATGGATACGAAGTGTCGGTGCGCGCCGGGCGGCGATTCGCGCCACATCGGCGAGGTCATCGACCGCCTCCGCCTCGGGATTCCATCCGTAGCGGTCGCAGCCCCCATACGAGGTCGGCACGACGATCGTGTCTCCCGGCCGCAGCGTGTCTGCATCGACCACGATTTCACTGCGTTCCGGTCCGTTCCAGCGAAGGAATGGGCGTCGCAGTGAGGGTTCTTCGGCGGACTCGGCAGTCTTGTCCGCGACGCCCTCGAGGTCCGTGGCCTCGCTCTTGTCGCCTCGACCAAGCAGCCAATCACGCACGTCCCAGGGCCTCATGGACAAGGTCTCTCCGCTGACGGGCGGGCAGAGGGCGACAGCGTCCAACCAGGTCTCTGGATGCTCCCCGTCGAGATCGGCGCGCCAGACGATCTGTACGTCCGCCGCTGCGCTGTTCGGTCCGTGCAGAAAGGGCGCGGGCTCAGGACTCGAAAATGGCCTGGGTCCCGTTTGTACCCAGAGATCGCAGTACGCGGGAAAGATGATCGGCGCTCGGATCTGTGGTGCGTTCAACGATGCATCGCACTCCGCGGTGCGATCACCGAAGGCGAGCACGCCACCATCCAACGGCAGCTCTTTCGACTCCGTCGCCAACCAACACGCGGCACGCGCGACCGCCTCTCCGTAGATTGCATCTTCCGGTGCCTTCCCCCCGCCATCCCACAGCGCCTCTGCTGGGACGACGATGGTGCATGGCGCGAGACCTTTTTCACCGAGACGATCGAGGCGACCGAGGCGCTGCTTCAAGCTATCGAGCGGGCACGCCTCGGTGACGAGGGCATCGACGTCGAGATCGGCCCCCACTTCGACGCACTGGGTCGCCACGACGATAAGACAACGCTCGGCGCTCACAGCGGCACGGTCACGCCCGGCCATCAATCGTCGCCGCTGTTCTTCGAAGATCGCATCACGCTGGATGGACCGCGAGCGTCCAGTCAACAGGACGATATCGGCCTCTCGAATCTTCTTTTGCAGGAGTTGAAACATCTCGCGCGCAGCGCGCACTCGATTGACCACCACGAGGACTGTTTGCCCGACGCCAACGAGCGGTGAGATGGCGTTGAGTAGGGCTGCGGACAGTCCCTTCTGGCCCCGAGCCTCAGCAACCGCCATGGAGATCGGTTTCGAACCTTCGAGACGGCGACGAAGCCCCGAATGCGCGAGGTCTTCAGCGTCTATTTCAAAGGGTTTCAGGGCATCCCTGGGCGTCGCGGTCATCGCGAGCGCTCGCCAGGGCACGTGGGGCGTCTTCTCGGCCTGGCTCCGCAGTCGGGCGATGGCGTCCAGCGTGTCATGAAAGGCCACGCTGCAATGGGCCTCGTCGAGTACGATCAGGGTGTCGTTGCCGAGCAAACCCCCGTGAATGGACCACGTCCTGGGCGACAGGCCATATCCGCGGTGAAGCAACCGTGAGCCGACCTGATCGACGGTAGAGCAAAGAATGGTCGGCTGATTCGGCTGACGTGCCCAGCGGTCTTCACGATAGATTCCGCCCCGCAGGAGCGCCGCGTGGAGGGGCGTCTCGCCGCCGAAGCGAGAGAGCGCCGTAGCGACCTCCTGGACGACGGCATCCGTCGGTTTGGCGAGTGCATTCCTGATGCGGCAGGCGCGGGCAAACGCACCGTCAACCACGATGCGCCGATCGACGACCAGCGCGATACGCATGGGCATCGTGCGGGGCTTGAAATCTTGTTGAGCCTGTATGGCCAGTGCGAAGACCGCGATGTCGAGCACCGTCGTCTTTCCAGACGATGTGGGAAGGCGCAGAGTGGTCGGCCAACCACGTTCGAGAATCTCGTCGAGCAGTCGGCGTTGCCACGGGAACGGTGACTGGTTGTGTACAGCCTTCAGCCACCCTTCGAACTCTTCGACTCGGAGCGTCACGATGCCTCCTCCCGTGACAGCGGTTTGCAGAGCCCAAGCCCGCGATATCGCCCTGCACCGAGCAGGACGGGGCCGCGCACTGGCGACGCAAAGCGAAGCCGCGCATGCACATGTCTACGGTTGATGCCCAGCTTGTTCGGGAGCGGCGGGAAGCCGCTCGCAGGCGGAACCCCCTCGAGCCACGCCACGTCGGACACGACGATCTCTGCGGGTCGAGGAAGCCCGACGCGCTCGCACGCCCCCGCGAGTTCGTCGCGCACGAAGGCGTCGCGATCTGGATGCCTCCGCGGAGGTTGCCGATCGAGGACGATCGGGGTCACCGTCGTCCACACTCTCGCGGCGGCCGCCCATGTCGCAGCGCGCAGCGCCATCGGCGGCGCAATCCGACCCTCGAGCCCGAAGACGCAGCACCGACCGTCGCTGAGTGGAATCTCCAGCGTGTCGGTCTCTCGGTTCAGCGCGTCCGCGATCGCCGCCAGGACGGAGGTCTCGTCGGTCGTCGTGACATCCCGAGGCAGCACAATTCCGAAGCCGAGCAGATGCCCGTCCGCATACGGCGCCCCGACGAAGGGGAGAGGAACGTACGCTGCGTGAGGTACGGTCAGGGCTTCCCCGCCCGGCGCGTGCCCGCTCAAAAGCACCCGCGCGCCATCCGCCGAACGTCGCAGTAGGACGCTCCGAAGGGCCATCGTAAGCGAAAGCGTCTGACCGAGAGAGAGGACGACGCCCGCCACGCGGCGAAGTACGATGAGCCTCCCGGACATCGCGCCTGCGAGAATCTCCTCAGCGCCGACGATTCCATAGGATTGCCATGCGCCGACCGTCGGCCGGGTCCATCCCGCGCCGCCATCGGCGAAGGCACGAACGAGTCCCTCCAGGCGTCCGGCCTCCGGGACGCGCAGGCGAACATCGACCACATCCCCAACTCCCGCAGGCGTCCATACGGGCGGCGGCGGCGAATCATCGAACCATGCGCGCACCAACGAGCTTGAATGACCGATATAGGTCACGGCACCCGCGAGGCGCTCCAGGGCGGCCCGATGGGAAGCGCCGTCAGCGTCCGGCCAGACGAGCGCACAGACGGCGTCGCCGACGAACCGGGCCGGGAAGTACCGCTCCTTCCGTACCCGATGCGCAGGAAGGAGGCTCAGATTCTTTTCCACGTAGGGGCCCCGCTGCGACCCTGCCGTGTCATTGACCGGCACATAGACCTTTGGCGAAGCGGCTTTCAACGCCAGACCCGGCGAACCCCCGTCCGCATCGTCTACTCGCGGCGCGACGATGTCGGGTGGCGCCTGCTTCTCGAGCCATGCGAGCGCCGCTTTCTCATCGGGCGCACATCCCCGCTCGCCCCATGCCGCGACGAGCGCCTGAAACACGCGATCGGGATGAGGCGGCCACTCCGGTTCGGTTCGATCGGAAAGGTCAGCCGCGACCGCGCGACCGGTCAAATACTGCCATGCAAGGGCGAGCACGGCTCAGCTCTCGTCGGACGAAGTACTGAGCGCGATGGTGCGACTGCGTCTCACGAGTTCAACGAGTTCAGGCTTCGGCGTCAGGGTGTGCCCCGCCGCGTGCCAGGACAGTCCGATCTTCGCCGCCGCATCGACGGCTTCCTTGAGCAGCGCACAGGCGGCTGTCACCGAAAGGTCAACGGACGTCGCGACCCCGTCGGAGCCAAGAATCTCGACGTGTGCGGGAACGCCAACTTCCTGAACAAGAAGGCATCGCGACCGAAGATCGTTTCCCATCGCCGTATTCAACACGATCGCGGCGAGGCCCAACGCAGCGAGGACCGTCCGTCCCGCGAGGTCACGCTCCGGCGCCGGAGCCCCGCCCGCGGACGATGACGGGAACCGCAGGCGGCGAAGCGCCACGAGAGACAGGACTGCCGATTGCCGTGCGTAGCCGAAGGTCACGCCGCCGTGGTGAGCCACGCCCTTGTCGCTCTTCAGCGAGGGCGTGACATTGCCGTGATTGAGTTCGGACGGCTTGCCATCCTTACCAACCTTTAGCGCCTTCCCCTTCTCCTTCAGGGCCTTCGCTTCGTCGAGCGTCCATCCACCGCCTTCAGCCTTGTAGGCCGGACCCGCCCCCAACTGGATTCCGAGGGGATCGAGGCGACTCGACGGTCGCGCACCCTTCGCAATGTTGATTGCGACGACCTCACCGACGAGCGTTCGCGCGAACTTCGTCCCAAGCCCGCCGCGCGGGCCGGCCGAGTCCCATAGACCGAAGACGAGCGCGGTCGGACACACCTCGAAGACACCCGTGGCGTTGGTCACGGAAGCCGTGTCGAGCACGCGGCCCACGTCCGTGTCCCGAAACGATTTCCCGCCCAGCAGACTGTCCCTGAGAATCGCATCGGCGAGCCGGTGCGGGGCATCCAGGCTCGTAATGTTTCCCACTTCGGGTAGCGCGGACGAGGCGAAATCCACTGTGACGACCGGGATGGAAATCTTGCCGTCGCGATGCGCCTCGAGCAGGCACGCCTCCATCCTGTTCGCCTGGCTCTGAACGCTGTCGAGCAACACGCACGGCACGCGAGCACCGTCGATGACGCGTTCTTCGAGGGCGTAATCCCCACCTTCGTATGTCGGAGGAAAGACTTTCTCTCCAGGGCCGCCTGCCGGTTGGAGACGGGCCAACCGCCGGAACGCGGTGGCGTTCTCACAAGCATCACGAAGTTGTTTCAGCGTCAGTGTTGTCATTCATGCCTCCAGGCGAGTCGAACCCTTGTGTTTCGTAAGACGTGGGATCGAGGTCGGATCTGACGACCCCGTCCTTGAATCGCAAACCATCGTCCCGCCGCTCACCACCCACGTCCCTACAGACAGCAAGTGCCGATACTCCAGGCACGCAGTGAACTCCAGCGCAAATGAGGCACCGGGCACTGGAGGCATTGCTGTCCGGCAATGGGTTGCCGATCACGTCTCGAAAGACCACTGCCTGCGATGCGTTTCTGGATGTGTCGCCTCTCGCGGCGTCGATGGCATCGTGTTCGGCCTTGGTCATAAACCCGGCCACGACCGTCATCCGGTGGCCTCCGCTGGCTCGTCGGATCGCACGCGCCGTGGTCTGGGACGAGCGGGCGGCGGGAGCCTCGCGCACAACAGCTCGGGCAGGTCGTCGTGAGCGGAGCCGAAGAATCTCTCGGCGGCGGTCGTCCCGCCATCCACGAGGGTGGAGGGGCTGACGAGCGGGCTACGTCGTGGGGATGCGTCGCTTGCGACAGGCCTCTTCGTAGGTTCCGTCGAAGTCCACCGGGACGAAGAGGTCGCCCTGCAAGCGCAGCGGCAAGGTCGGCAGCGCCTCGCCCAGGGCGAAGGTCGCGGCCCACACGTCGAGCGCGACCGACCCGTCCCGCACGACGGGCCGGTACGCCACCGCGTAGAGCCCGGTGCCCGAGGGGAAGCGGAGCGCCGGGGCGCCGACCGCCTCGACGATCTCGTCGTGGAGGTTGGCCTGACGCGTGGTGACGACGTCCACCACGATCACACTCACGCCCTGGTGCAGAAAGCCCGCGCACTTCGTAGCGAAGGCCCTGCGCTGCTCGGGGCGGTCCTTGTTGGCAGGGCTCACCAGCTCGATGACGCCGACGAGCGTGGCGCCGCCGACGTTGGTGAGCACGCGCACCTCGAAGCTGTCAGGCAGCGCGAGCGCGGCCGTGGCGGTGGGCGGTCCAGGCTGCCACGAGGGCGGCGGGAGGGCGCCAGCGTCGAGGGGGTGCAGGTCGCCGCTGCGCTGCTCGAAGGTCGCGACGTCGATCTCCAGGTTCGTTCCGGCGTGGGTCTGCTCCTCGGCGAGGTACTCCCGCGGGAGCCAGCGCTCGTTGAGCGCGTCGGCGATGCGCGTCGCCCAGTTGGAGTGGAACGACTCCCAGTGGTGGGCGGGGTGCAGCGGCGGTCGGAAGTGGTCTCGCAGGCCCATCGGGTGACGGCCCGGAGGATGCCACGGCGGGACGAGGCGCGGAACACAGCCCACCCCCGCCCGCCCGATCCGCGTCGGCTACTTCGCGATGAAGTTGAGGATCTTCCCGCTCTTGTAGATCACCTTCGCGACGCTCTTGCCCGCGAGCTGCCGCGCCACCGCGTCGATGGCCCTCGCCGCCGCCACGGCCGTCGCCTCGTCGGCGTCGAGCGCCAACTCCACCGTCGTCACGGTCTTGCCGTTGACCTGCACGCCGATGGTCACGGTGTCGTCCACCAGCCACTTCGCCTCGGCCTCGGGCCACGGCGCGTAGGCCACGCCGCCCGGCGTCACCGCCTGCCCCGCCCCGCGCGTCCAGAGCGTCTCCGCGAGGTGCGGCGCGAAGGGCGCCACGAGCTGCGCCAGCGGGCCGAGCACCTCCCGCGAGCGCGTGCCCAGCCGCGCGAGGTCGCGCGTCGCGACGTGCAGCGCCGAGATGGCCGTGTTGAGGCTGAGCGCCTCGATGTCCCGGCCGACCTTGTCCACCGCGCGGTGCAGGATCTTCAGCTCGTCGGCCGTGGGCGCCGCGTCCGTCGCCCGCGGGGCGTCGTCGTCGCCCTCGAAGTAGAGCCGCCACACGCGCTTCAGCCAGTCGTGCTGCGCCTCCAGCTGGCTCGTCTGCCAGGGCTTGTCACTCTCCAGCGGCGTCAGGAAGCACAGGTACACCCGCAGCGCGTCGACCCCGTAGAGGTCGATGATGTCGTCGGGGTTCACCACGTTGCCCTTGCGCTTGGACATCTTCTCCCAGCGCACCTCCGCGGCCACCGGCTCGTCGCTCCCCGGCACCCGGATCACCGCGGCCTTGTCGTCGTCCTTCTCGACGCTCGCGGGGATCGTCAGGTGGTTGAACTTGCCGCTCTCGCCCGCCGTGTAGAAGGTCTTGGCCAGCACCATGCCCTGGTGGCGCAGCTTCGCGAAGGGCTCCTCGTCGCGCACGAAGCCCTCCTCGTGCAGCGCCTTCTGCCACATGCGCGAGTACAGCAGGTGCCCCACCCGGTGCTCGGCGCCGCCCACGTAGAGGTCCACCGGCATCCAGTAGTCGCTGGCCTCGCGCGAGCAGAACTCCTGGTCGTTGTGCGGATCGCAGTACCGCAGGAAGTACCAGCTCGACCCCGCCGAGCCGGGCATCGTGTCGACCTCGCGCCGCAGCCTGCGCCCGGTGACCGGGTCGTCGACGTCGAGCCAGTCGACCGCCCGCGCCAGCGGCGACTCGCCGCTCCCGGTGGGCGCGTACTCCGCCACCGGGGGCAGCACCAGCGGCAGCTCGTCGAGCGTGAGCGCCCGCACCACCGCGTCGCCCTCCTTCAGCACCGGGATGGGCTCGCCCCAGTAGCGCTGACGCGCGAAGGTCCAGTCGCGGATCTTGAAGTTCACCGTCGGGCGCGCGCAGCCCTTGTCCGCAAGCCACGCGGTCACCGCGCGGATGGCCTCGCCGCCCGCGGTGGCGGTGCCGTCGAAGCGCCCGCTGTGCACCATCACCCCGTCGCCCGCGTACGCGGCCTTCGCCACGTCGCCGCCGGTGATCACCTCGCGCACCTCCAGCCCCATCGCCCGCGCGAACTCCCAGTCGCGCTCGTCGTGGCCCGGCACCGCCATGATGGCGCCGGTCCCGTAGCCAGCGATGACGTAGTCCGCGATCCACACCGGGATGGCCTCGCCGGTGGCCGGGTTGATCGCCCTCGCGCCCGTGTCGACCCCGGTCTTCTCCTTCGTCGCCTGCCGGTCGCGCTCGCTGCGCCCGGCGGTGCGCTTCTGGTACGCCGCCACCGCGTCGCGCTGCCCCGCGGTGGTGAAGCCCTCGACCAGCGCGTGCTCGGGCGCCAGCACCAGGTAGGTCGCGCCGAAGAGCGTGTCGGGCCGCGTCGTGAAGACCGTGACCTTCTCCGCCGAGCCCTCCACCGCGAAGTCCACGAAGGCCCCCTCGGAGCGCCCGATCCACTCGCGCTGCGCGGTCTTGGTGGCCTCGGGCCAGTCGATGGCGTCGAGGCCCGAGAGCAGCCGGTCGGCGTAGGCCGAGATGCGCAGCATCCACTGCGACATGCGCTTGCGCTCCACGGGATGGCCGCCGCGCTCGCTCTTGCCGTCGATGACCTCATCGTTGGCGAGGACCGTTCCGAGCGCCGGGCACCAGTTGACGAAGCCCTCGCCCACGTACGCCACGCCGCGGGCGTAGAGGCGCGTGAAGATCCACTGGGTCCACTTGTAGTAGGCCGGGTCGGCGGTGGAGATCTCCCGCGACCAGTCGTACGAGTACCCGAGGCGCTTCAGCTGCCGACGGAAGGTCCCGATGGCCTCGGCGGTGGACACCTGCGGCGCGATGCCCTCGTCGATGGCGCGCTGCTCGGCCGGGAGCCCGAAGGCGTCGTAGCCGATGGGGTGCAGCACGTTGAAGCCGCGGGCGCGCTTGTAGCGGCACACGACGTCGCTCGCGGTGTAGCCCGCCGGGTGCCCCACGTGGAGGCCCTTGCCGCTCGGGTACGGGAACATGTCCAACGCGTAGAACTTCGGCTGCCCCGGGACGATGCGCGCGACGTAGCTGTCGTGCGACTCCCAGTGGGCCTGCCAGAGCGGCTCGATCTCGGAGGGGCGGTACGGCATAGGGTCACCTGTCTACGCGCTGGGGCCGAGCCGTGGCAACACGCGCCGTCGCCACGCGAATCCGCGTCGCTGCGCTCGCGAGGACGGTGCTTCGACAGACGAGGCGCCGCCGTTGCAGGATCCGCCCGTGAAACCTCTTCGCTTGATCTTGGCGGGCCTCGCGCTCGCGCTCGCCTCGAACCCCGCCGGGGCCATCCCCCTGCTGCGCGGCCTCGGGGGCCCAGCGGGCTTCGGCCCCAACAACCTCGCGCCCAACGACGACGGCTCCACCGGGGTGATCTCGTTGGCGCGGGAGTTCCCCGAGGGGCTGTGGTTCTTCGGGAGCGTGTACCGGTCGCTCTACCTCAACAACAACGGCAACATCACCTTCAACGACCGCCTCGGGGTGTTCACCCCGGAGCGCTTCCCGGTGGCGTCGCAGCCCATGATCGCGCCCTTCTGGGCCGACGTGGACACCCGCGGCCAGGGCATGCCGGCGCGCAACAACGTCGACTGGTTCACCGCGCCCGGGCGCTTCATCGCGACGTGGCACCTCGTCGGCTACTACGCCTCGCACGACGACCTGCAGAACTCCTTCCAGCTCGTGCTCACCGACCAGCGGGCGCGGAACCCGGGCGACTTCGACGTGGAGTTTCGCTACGAGCGCTGCCAGTGGACCACCGGCGACGCCTCCGGCGGCACCGGGGGCTTCGGCGGCACGCCCGCCCAGGCCGGCTTCGACGCGGGCAACCTCCGGGACTTCTTCGCGCTGCCGGGCTCGTTCACCCGCGGCATCCTGGACGTGTGCACCACCTCCAACGTGGGGGTGCCGGGGCTGTGGCAGTTCCAGATCCGCGGCGGCACGGTGGCCTTGTGCGGCAACCGCACCGTCGAGCGCGGCGAGGCGTGCGACGACGGCAACACCCGCTCGGGAGACGGGTGCAGCGCCACCTGCCGCAGCGAGGTCGACGGCGGCGTGGACGCGGGCGTCGACGCCGGCGACTTCGACGCCGGGGCCGATGTGCCCCGCGACGCGGTGCCTGACATGGGCTGGATCCGCGACCTCGGCCCCCAGGACACCGGCCTGGACGTGCCCGGCAAGCCCCCCGAGGACGTCCCCTCCGCCCCCGTCGACGTGCCCTCGCCCGACGTCTCCGCGCTGCCCGACGCGGGCGCCGACGACGCCTGCGCAGGCTGGCGCTGCGGCCGGGAGAGCCGCCTCGACGGCCGGGCCGGGCCCATCGGCGGCTGCGGCTGCTCGGCGCCTTCCCAGCCCGCGAGCTCGCCCGTGGGGCGATGTGTCGCCCTCGCGGGAATGCTCGCCGTCGGATTCCTTCGGCGCCGCCGACGCCCTCGCGCTATCTGATCATCCGCCATGACCCAGCGCCCCGCCCTCCACCTCGCCGTCGCCCTCAGCCTGCTCGCCTGCCGCAACGCGGCCCCCGAGCCCCCAGCCCCGCCCGCTGCCAGCCGCATCGCGCCGCCCATCCCGATGCCGGGCGCCGACCCCGCCCCGCACACGGGCACCCTGCGCTGGACCGACCCCGCCCCCTGGCGTCGCGGCACGCCCTCGTCGGCCATGCGACGGGCGCAGTACACCGTGCCTGGCGACGGGCCCAACACCGAAGGGGAGCTCACGGTGTTCTGGTTCGGCGCCGGCCAGGGGGGCTCGATCGACAGCAACCTGGCGCGCTGGTACGGCCAGTTCGAGCAGCCCGACGGGCGGCCCAGCGCCGCGGTGGCCACCCGCGAGAGCCGCACCTCCCACGGGCTCGCCGTCACGGTCACCCGCGTCGAGGGTCGCTTCGCCGGCGGAGGAATGCCGGGCGCGGCGCCCACTGCCCCGCGGGACGGCTACGGGCTGCTCGCGGCCATCGTCGAGACCCCCAACGGGCCGTGGTTCTTCAAGCTCACCGGGCCGCGCGCCACCCTCGCGGCGGCGGCTCCGGCCTTCGATGCGATGGTGGCCTCGTTCGAGTTCCGGTGAGCCCTCAGGGCCGCGCGTCGCTCGAGCCGCCCGCGGCGTCGTTGGGGTGGGACGAGTAGTTGTACTGCCCCGTGTAGTAGTACGAGTTCGAGTCGTTGGGCTCGATGCCGTTGACGACGCAGCCCACCACCTTGCTGCCGAGCGCGCGCAGCTGACGCAGCACATCCGCGGCCTGGTCGCGCCGGGTCTGGCGGACGCGCACCACGAGCACCACGCCGTCGAGCTGCGGGCCGAGCGCGAGCGCGTCGGTGACCGCCGTGATGGGCGGCGAGTCGAACACGATGCGGTCGTACTGGGTGCGCAGGAAGGCCATGAACTCCGTAGCCTTCTGGCTGTGCAGGAGCTCCGCGGGGTTGGGGGGAATCGGGCCGCAGGGGAGCAGCGAGAGGTTGGGCACCTCGGTGACGATGACGGCCTCGTCGTGGGTGGCCTCGCCGATGAGGATGCTGGTGAGCCCCACCGGGGGATGCACCCGGAAGACCTTGTGCACCCGCGGGCGGCGGAGGTCGGCGTCGACCAGGAGCACGCGCTTGCCGCTCTGGGCGAGCGAGATGGCGAGGCTGACGGCGGTGAAGGTCTTGCCCTCGCGGGGCGAGGCGCTGGTCACCATCAGCATCTGGAAGGGCGTGTCGGGCGACATGAACAGGAGGTTGGTGCGGATGCCGCGCGTAAGCTCGGCGACGTTGGAGGTGGGGTGTGAGTGCACGACGAGGTCGAGGTTGTCGACCGGGCCCTCCTGCGGCTGCGCGTCGCCGTAGCGGTACTTGTACTGGTTGCGCATCCCGCGACCGTTGACGAGCGGGAGGAAGCCGAGCACCGGGGTGTTGAGCCCCTCCTCGACGTCGGCGCGGGAGCGCACCGTGCGGTCGGCCAGCACCGCGACCGTGGCGCCGAGCAGCCCGAGGATCACCCCGGCGATGCCGCCGACGGCGAGGGAGAGCGGCACCCGCGGCTTGATGGGGATGCCCGGGAGGAGCGCGTACTCCAGCACGCTCATGTTGTTCACCTGGAGGGACCCCATGAGGTTGCCCTCGGTGGTGCGCTCCAGCACGATGCCGAAGATCTTGGAGTGGTTCTCCCGCTCGCGGGTGAGGCGGGAGTACATCATCTCCTGCTGGTTGAGCTCGATGGCCTGGCGCTGCGCGATGAGGAGCTCGGCGCGCAGGTTGGCTTCGGAGCGCTGGACGCCGCGGAGCTCGGCCTCGGCGGCGCCGCGGATGTTGGCCACCTCGGCGCGGAAGAGGCTCACCACGGAGTTGGTGCGCGCCCGGGCGCCGCGGAGCTCGAGGGACTGCTGGAGGTACCGGATCTCGGAGGTGGACTCCTCGCGCAGCGCCGACTCGAACTGCGTGCGCATCGCCGTGAGCACCGTCGACGTCAGGAACTCCGGCGCCGTGAGCTGCGACATGGCGACGCCCACCTGGTCGCGCCAGCGCACGCGGTCGGCCAGCGGGGCGTCGATGGCCATGCCGTTGGACACCGTCTGGAGCGAGCGCAGCACGTCGCGCTCGGCGCGGACCACCTCGGCGGTGCGGGCGGTGAGCGCGAAGCGGCGCACCTGGGCCTGGGTGAGCGCCTCGGAGAGCTGCGAGATGCGGTTGCCGAGGATGTTGCGCTGGTCGGTGAAGTTCTCGGAGACGATGCTGTGCTCGCGCCGGAAGGTCTGGAGCCGCTCCTCGGCGTTGGAGAGGTTGGTGCGGAGGTCGTCGAGCTGGTTGCTCAGCCAGCGCACGGCGTCGCGGGTGCTGCCCAGGCGGTGGTCGAGGTTGCGCTGCACGTAGACGTCCACAATGGTGTTGGCCAGCAGCTGCGCGCGGCGCGGCGACTGGTCTTCCACCACGATGTTCATCAGCCGGCTCTCCTTCACCGGCTCGACGCGGATGCGACCCACCAGCGCGGTCGCCGCCTGGGTGACGGTCACCGAGCGGAAGCTCCCGCGGCGCGCCGACGGCACCCCGAGGAAATCCGGGTCGTGCTGGAGGCCGAGGCGCCGCACCACCCCTTCGGCCACGCTGCGGCTCTTCACCACGCGGTACTGCGTCTCGTAGTACTCGCGGATGTTCCAGTAGGAGCCCACCCCGCTCGTGTCGAGGTCTTCGACCTGGCGCCCGAGGGGCCGCGTCGGGTTGGGCTCGAATTGGAGCACCGCCGTGGCCGCATAGATCTTCGGCTGCCGCAGCACCCAGAGCGCGTCGAGGCAGAGCGCCAGCGCCACGCCGCTCAGCACGATCCAGCGGTGCTTCCAGAGCTGCCGGAGCTGCTCCATCGGCTGGCTCTGGGCATCGGAAGACGTCGTCGCCCTCGAACCAATCTCGCTCACGCGCGCGTCTCCATATTCGTCTCGGCGGCCTTACTACCAGATCACCCGGGCGCGACAACCCGGCCGGTCATGCGTTGCTGCGTCCCCGGTCGGACGTTCATCGCCCCGCGTCCCCGACCGGCGACGGTGGAGCGCCCCGGTTGCAGAGCGCCCCCGCGCGCGCATCGAGCGGCCCTCGGTCGGCCAACGCGGCGCAGGCCTGCTCGACCCCGGGCCGGTCGTTGACGCGCGCGCAGGCCTCGAGGATCTCGACGAGGTACGGCGCGTCGGGCGCCGTCAACCCGTGGGCCATCAGGTAGGCGTCGATGGCCCCGCGGTCGTTGCCCAGGCTGGCGAGCAGCGCGCCGTGGAGGCCGTGCGCCGCGACCAGCCGGTCGAGGTCGGCGCCCGCGGCCTCGATGGCCGAGGTGATGGCCTCACGCATCGGGCCCGGCTCCCCGCGCGCGGCGTGCACACTCGCCCGGGCGAGGTGCAGCCCGTAGCGGTCCTGCGCCCGCGCGATGCCGGCGGCGTAGGTGCGCATCGCGCCGGTGTTGTCGCCGCGGGCCGCCAGGATCGCGCCGCGGCAGAGGTAGCCCTCGGCGAGGCCCGGGTGCGACTGGATCATCCGGTCGCAGAAGCCCACGGCGTCGTCGGGGCGGCCCTCCGCGAGGGCGAACTGCGAGCGTCGCCGAAGCGCCGGGACGAAGGTTCCGTCGCGCGAGAGGATGAGCCCGTCGACGTCGGTGATGAAGGGCCCTGGGACGCCCGGGCGGGTCGCCGCCACGTCGAGGAAGGTCAGGCCGTAGGGGGCCCGCGGGGTGAGCCGGTCGAGCTCGTCGGCGTCGGGCAGCGGGCGCAGGCGCACGGCCAGATCGGCCGTAGGGCGGAGCACGGTCTCCGAGCGGACGAGGGCCTCGCGGAGCTCGACGAGGGCCTGCGAGCGACGGCCGCGCGCGGCGAAGGTGCGCGCGAGCAGCAGGTGCGGCTGGGCCCAGGTCGGGGAGAGCGCGAGGGCCCGCGCGACGAAGCGCAGGGCAGACTCGTCGCTCTGGGCCGCGGCGTGCGCGCCGGCGAGCAGCGGGAGGTACGCGTCGAAGGGGTGGTGCACGAGCGCGCGGCGCAGGGCATCGCCGTGAATGGCCGTGGCGTCGGCGCGCAAGAGCTCCTCGATGTGGTCGCGCTCGGGCTCGAGGGTGGAGCGCCACGCGAGGGGCGTGAGCGCGGCGCCCAGCACCAGCAGCGCGAGGGCCGGCGAGCGCAGCACCGCGGCGCCGCGGGGCAGCGCGCGGCGCCAGCGGCGGAGGCGCTGGGCCATGAGGTAGCCGGCGAGGATCGCCGCGGGGTACCCCACCCCGCCGAGGAAGAGGGAGAAGTCCACGAGGTCGTGGAGGACGAGGGAGACCATCGCGCACCAGGCGCCGATGATGACCGGCGAGGCATACGAGGGCGGGCGCCAGTCGCGCAGGGCGCGGGCGGTGAGCCAGATGGCCGCGAGCGCGGCGGGGACTCCGAAGGACACCGCGAGGTCGACCGGGAGGCACTCGACGCGGAGGAAGGTCCACTCGGGGTCGAGGCGACCGGAGGAGGCGACCGCGACGGGCACGGCCCCGGAGCCGACCCCGAGCAGCCAGTGACCGCGCAGCAGGCCGAGCGCGCGGCGGAAATTCTCCAGCTTGCTGGCGCCCCCGCGAGCGTACTCGTCGCTGAGGGAGGTCGAGGCCACGTACAGGCCCGCCAGGACGATGAGGGCGCCGAGCGCGACCCCCACCCACACCTGCGGGCCCGTTCGCGCGGGCGAGCGCTCGGTCGACCCGCGGCGCGCGTTGACGCCGACGAAGAGGAGGATGCAGCCCACGGTGGCCGCCACCCCGCCGCGCGAGAGGGTCTGCATGCACACCACGCCGCAGAGCACGGCGGCGATGGAGGCGACCGTGCGCGGGGCGGCGCGCTCGGCCGCGACCGCGAGGCCCAGCCAGAGGATGGCGCCCGCGCCGGTGAGGGCCGCGAGGTGGTTGGGGTTGAGCAGCGGGGACAGGATGGGCGGCGACGCGGCGCGCGGGCGGTAGACGGCGAACACCCGGTCCTGCCCCGTGACCTGGTGCGCGAGCGCGAGGCCCGCGATGAGGAGCGCGGCGTAGGCGACCAGGCGAAGCGTGCGGTCGCCCTCCTCGCGGGACGACACCCGCAGCGCGGTGAGGTACGCAGCGCCGAGGCCGAGGAGGTAGAGCAGGTCGGCGAGGCCGCTGCCGGGATCATGGTGGAGCGCCCGCCACACGGCCGCGCGGGACACCCGCAGCGGGTCGAGGGCGCCCGCGGAGGCGGCGGCGGACACCGGGTCGAGCAGCCCCAGCAGCGCCGGCGGGAGCGGGACGAGCTGGAAGCTCAGCACCCCGAGCAGAACCAGCCAGCCCACGAGCAGGCGGTCGCGCTGGGCGGCCGCGCGGTCCCACCCCGCGACGACGAAGCCGGCGAGGGCGACCAGCGCGAAGAGGGGGACGCTCCAGTGCGGCGCCCCGCCGAGCGCGAGCGGGGCCCCGAGGGCGAGGGCCGCGAGGGCGGGCCGGGCCCACGCCGCGCGCGGCTTGATGGGGACGCGTTGGCCGGGCGGGTGGAGGACGTCGATCGCAGGCATAGGGGGTTGGCGTGGGTCTCTTCGTCGGCGACGCGCAAACGGGGGGATGACGGCGCCTCTGCGGCGGTGGAGGCGTGGACGGTGGCTGCGTTGCGGCGCCCCGCCCGGGGGTTCAGCGCCGCGGGCCGACGGTCGCCCGCCGCCAACCGAAGAGCGCGTTAGGTAGAACGGAGCGACCCGTCGGGGCAACAGTGGGAGCGTCGCACCCTGAGCGGTCGAGGCAGCGGTTGACTCCGCGCGAGCCGCTGCCTCAGGATGCCGCCCCTTCTCCGCGGAGCTGTAGATAGCCAATGGAAGATCGCATCGCCCGGGACACGGACGCCTTGAAGGACGCCGTGCGTCGGCACTGGCAGGCCGAGCCGTGCGGCACCCGTGGGGCATCGCCCGCCGAACGCCGGGCCTTCTTCGACGAGATCGAGCGCGACCGCTACGCCTGGGAGCCCTACATCAAGCCCTTCGCCCGCTTCGAGCGCGGCCGCGGGCTGAAGGTGCTGGAGGTCGGCGTCGGCGCGGGCACGGACTTCATCAACTGGGTGCGCAACGGCGCCGTCGCCGCCGGGGTCGACCTCACTGAGCAGGGCGTCGCCCTCACCAAGGAGCGCCTCGCGCTCGAGGGCCTCAGCGCCGAGGTGATGGTCGCCGACGCCGAGCGGCTCCCCTTCCCCGACGGCACCTTCGACATCGTCTACTCGTACGGGGTGCTGCACCACTCGCCCGATACCCGAGCCGCCGTGAAGGAGGTGCACCGGGTGCTCAAGCCCGGCGGCACCGCGATCGTGATGGTCTACCACCACCCGTCGTGGGTGGGATTCATGCTCTGGGGCGTGCACTACGCCGCCCGGATGCGCCCCTGGGTGAGCCCGCGCCAGGCGGTCTTCGAGCACCTGGAGAGCCCGGGCACCAAGGCCTACACCGTCGACGAGGGCCGCGATCTCTTCGCCGATTTCGCGCGCGCCGACGTCCGGCCGCAGCTCTCGCACGGCGACCTGCTGCTCATGCCCCCGGCGACGAAGTACCGCAAGTGGCACCACCGGCTCGCCTGGAGCCTGTACCCGCGCTGGGTGGTGCGAAGGCTCGGCGACCGGCTGGGCACCGGGCTCATGATCGAGGCCGTGAAGGCAGGCGCTCCCTAAGGCGCGCGACCGCTGACGAGAGGGGCGTTGGCGCCCCCGGCGGAGCAATGGTAGTGACGCCCGCTCCGCGGATTGAGAAGGACCTCGCACGATGGCAACGCTCGAAGGTAGGAAAGTCCTGGTCACGGGTGGCAGCGGCTTCCTCGGCTCGCACGTCGTCGAAGCGATGCGCGCGCGCGGCGCCGGCGAGGTGGTGGTGCCCCGCTCGAAGGATCACGACCTGCGCGATGCGGCGCAGTGCGACGTGGTGTTTCGCGAGCACCGGCCCGACCTGGTGATGCACCTCGCGGCCAGCGTCGGCGGCATCGGCGCCAACCGCCGTCACCCGGGGCGCTTCTTCTACGACAACATGGCCATGGGGCTCAACGTGCTGGAGAGCGCGCGGGTGCACGGCACGGCCAAGGTCGTCGTGGCGGGCACCATCTGCGCGTACCCGAAGTTCACCCCCGTCCCCTTCCGCGAAGACGACCTCTGGAACGGCTACCCCGAGGAGACCAACGCCCCCTACGGCATCGCGAAGAAGTCCCTGCTGGTGATGGCCCAGGCCTACCGCCAGGAGTACGGCTCCAACTTCGTGATGGTCTTCCCGGTCAACCTCTTCGGGCCGCGCGACAACTTCGACCTCGAAGACTCCCACGTCATCCCGGCGATGATCCGGAAGTTCATCGACGCCCAGGCCCGCGGCGAGTCCTTCGTCACGCTCTGGGGCGACGGCTCGCCGACGCGGGAGTTCCTCTTCGTCGACGACTGCGCCGAGGGCCTCGCGCTCGCGGCGGAGCGCTACGACGACCCCGACCCGGTCAACCTCGGCGCCGGCTTCGAGATCTCCATGCGCGAGCTCGCCGAGACCATCGCCCGCGCGTCGGGCTTCTCCGGCGAGGTGCGCTGGGACGGCACCCGCCCCAACGGCCAGCCGCGGCGCATGCTCGACGTCGAGCGCGCCCGCGAGCGCTTTGGATTCACCGCGCGCACGCCCTTCGCGGAGGGCCTCCGCCGCACCATCGCCTGGTACCGCGAACACCGGGACGCCATCGCCGCCCGAGAGACCGCACGGACATCCCCATGAAGCGCGCACTCATCACAGGAATCACCGGCCAGGACGG
>CAIOSS010000545.1 GCA_903860995.1 uncultured delta proteobacterium
GTCGTCGAGGGCCCCCTCGCCGATGCCGAGGGCCTGCGCGCCGATGCCCACCCTGCCGCCGTCGAGGGCCATCATCGCGATCTTGAAGCCGCCGCCCTCCACGCCCAGCAGCGCGCTCTCGGGCACCACGCAGTCCTCGAAGACCAGCGGCACCGTGCTCGACGCGCGGATGCCCATCTTGTCCTCGCGCCTGCCCACGCGGAGCCCCGGGGTGCCGGCCTCCACCAGGAAGGCCGAGAGCCCAGCGGTGCCCTTCGCCCCGGTGCGCGCCCACACGACGAAGACGCCCGCCCGGTCGCCCGAGGTGATCCACTGCTTGTCGCCGTTGATCGCCCACCCGTCGCCCCTGCGCTCCGCGGTCGTGCGCATCGCCCCGGGGTCGCTGCCCGAGCCCGGCTCGCTCAGCGCGAAGGACCCGGCGACGTACTCTCCCCCCACCAGCCGCGGCACGTAGGTCTCCCGCTGCGCCTCGGTGCCGAAGGCCTCGACCACCTCGGCGACCATGTTGGTCACCGCCATCGTCACCGCCGTCGCCGCGCAGCCGCGCGCGATCTCCCGCATCGCCAGGGCGTACGACACCGTCCCGGCCTCGGAGCCTCCGAGCGCCGCGGGGACGTTGACCCCCATCAGCCCGAGCTCGGCCATCTCCTTGAGCACCTCGGCGGGCACCCGCTCAGCGCGCTCGAATTCCGCGGCCCGCGGGCGCAGCACCCGGTCGCTGAAGGCCCGCGCGGTCTCGCGCACCATCGCCTGCGTCTCGTTCAGCTCGAAGTCCATCGCCTGCTCCGTTACGGGATCGTCACCGTAGTGCGCGCGTACCATGATCCGGGCGTCGGGAGGTGGAGGGCTTGCACCTCGCGGAGCACGCAGTCGGTCACCGCCGCCGCCTCATGAGATGCGAGCGGGGCGCCCGCGGCGGCGACGGTTCCGTTGGGCGCCACGTAGAGGGTCACCTGGATGGGCGCGCGGTTGCCGTGGCGGCAGGCCGCGAGCGCCGTGCGGCGGGTGCGCAGGGCGGCCTCGACGCGCTGCGGGGTCCACGCGGTGGCGGGGCGACGGTCGGGCCCGCCGTCGAGGTCGAGCGCGTAGGTGACCTCGGCCTCGCCGCCGCAGGGGGCCTCGAAGCGCAGGGCGGCGGCGGCCTCGACGATGCATCGCTCGGTGGCGCGGTCGCCGAGGGTCGACGCCGTCGGGATGGCCCAGCGCACGGCGCCGTCCTCGCCGACGCGGATGCGCAGCCCGATGTGCCCCGAGAGGCACGGCAGGGCGTCCACGCGGCGGGTGTAGCAGGCCGTGAGGGTTCCCTCGGCGTCGCGCAGGGTGCGGCGCACGCGCGCGGGGTCGAGGCTGCCCATCTGGCCCTCGATGGTCATCCCCTGGACGCTGCCGCAGCGGGGGGTCGGTGCCGGCGCGGCGGCGACGGGCGCTGGCTCGGCAGCGAGGGGCGTCACCGGGGTGGTGGGCTGCGCCTGGACGCCGCCGCACGCGCCGGTGAGAAGCAGGAGGAGGAGGGCTCTGGGGCGCATCGGGCGGCGGAGTCTGCCAGAACGCCCGGGGCCGTCATAGGGGCGCCCGAGAAGCGGGAGAATGCATGTGATTTCAATGGGTCCCGGTGGATTGCCTCGGAGGCGGCGCGAGCGTCGGGTGAAGGCTTGCGGCGCACCTCAAGCGTCCCCTCGCGGATGCCACCATCGGGTAGCGCCACCATTGGCCTCGCTCAATGGAAGTCGTGCGACGCCGGGAGCGCCAGCGCCGCGACCTCCGGCGCCAGCGCCACCGGCCCCGCGCGGATGGCCTTCACGTTGATGACCCCGTCCTGCCGCTCGACCACGCCGTAGACCTTGAGCACCCCGGCGGTCACCAGCAGCGCGCGCTGCGCCTCGTAGAGGGCGGGGGGCACCACCACGTTCGCCACGCCGTGCTCGTCCTCCAGCGTGAGGAAGAAGAAGCCCTTCGCGCTCCCCGGCCGCTGCCGCGTGATGACCATCCCCGCCACCACCGCCGGGCTCGCGTGGGGGGCGCTCGCCAGGTCGCGCGACGAGAGCACCCCCTCCCCCCGCAGGGCCTCGCGCGCGAAGCTCATCGGGTGCGGACCCACCGAGACCCCGCTGCGCAGCAGGTCGGCCGCCACCCGCTCGGTCATCTCCATCGCCCGCACCGGCGACTCGTCGTCGCGCGGGGCCACGGCGCCGTCGAAGATCCCGCGCGGCATCGCCTCCAGGGCGCGCACCTGCCAGAGCGCCTCGCGCCGGTGCCACGGCCGCGCCGGGTCGGTGAAGCGCAGGGCCCCGAGCTCGGCGAGCGTGTCGAGCTCCTGCGCGTCGAGCGCCGCGCGCTGGCGGAAGTCCTCCAGCGACGTGAAGGGCGACGCCGCCCGCGCGGCCTCGATGGCTCGCCCGGCGCTCGCCCGCAGCCCGCTCGCGTAGCGCAGCCCGAGGCGCACCCACTGGTCCGCCGGGGCGCCCTCGCGGGCGCAGTCCCAGCCCGAGCGCGTCACGTCGATGGGCAGCACGCGCACCCCGTGGCGCTGGGCGTCCCGGATGAGCGTCGCCGGGTGGTAGAAGCCCATCGGCCAGTGGTTGAGCATCGCGCCCACGTAGGTGGCCGGGTAGTGGGCGCGGAGGTACGCGCTCGCGTACGCCAGCAGCGCGAAGCTCGCGCTGTGCGACTCCGGGAAGCCGAACTCCGCGAAGGACGTGATCCCGTGGACGATCAGCTCCTGGTGCTCGGGCAGGTATCCCCGCGCGGTCATGCCCGCCCGCAACCGCTGCTCGATGCGCGCCATCCGCTCGGCGCTGCGCTTCGACCCCATGGCCCGGCGCAGCTCCTCGGCCTCGCCGCCGGTGAAGCCCGCGGCCACCATCGCGACGCGCATCAGCTGCTCCTGGAAGAGCGGGATACCCAGGGTGCGCTTGAGGATGGGCTCCAGGTCGGGGTGCGGGTACGTGACCGCCTCGCGCCCCCGCCGACGGGCGATGTACGGGTGCACCATGCCGCCCACGATGGGCCCCGGCCGGATGAGCGCGACCTCCACCACCAGGTCGTAGAACCTCTCCGGCCGCAGCCGCGGCAGCGTCGCCATCTGCGCCCGCGACTCGATCTGGAACACCCCCACCGTGTCCGCGGCCTGGATCATCGCGTAGGTCTTCGGGTCGTCCGGCGGCACCGCCTCGATGCTCCCGACGGGGCTGCCATCCACGGCCTGCGCCGTGCGGAAGACCTCCTCCAGCACTGCGAGCATCCCGAGGCCCAGCAGGTCGATCTTCAGGATTCCCAGCGCCCCGCAGTCGTCCTTGTCCCACTGGATCACCCGCCGCCCCTCCATCGCCGCGGGCTCCACCGGCACCACGTGGTCGAGCCGCCCCTGCGCGATCACCATGCCGCCGGAGTGCTGCCCCAGGTGCCGCGGGAGCCCCTCGATCTGGCGCCCGAGCGAGAGCCACAGGGCCACCCGCGGGTCGCTCGTGTCGAGGCCCACCGCCGCCACCCGCTCGACCATCGTCTCCGGCGTCGCGTCGTACACGTGGTGCAGGTGCCGCGAGACCTTCGACAGGAGATCCTCGGGCATGCCGAGGGCCCGGCCCACCTCGCGCATCGCGCTGCGCGACCGGTACGTGATCACGTTGGCGGTCATCGCGGCGCCCCGGTGGCCGTAGCGCTCGTACACGTACTGGATCACCCGCTCGCGCTTGTCGCCGCTCGGCAGGTCGAGGTCGATGTCGGGCCACTCGCCGCGCTCGCGCGACAGGAAGCGCTCGAAGAGCAGCTCGTAGTGCACCGGGTCGACCGCGGTGATGCCGAGGCTGTAACACACCGCGCTGTTGGCCGCCGACCCGCGGCCCTGCACCAGGATGTCCCCCTCGCGGCAGAAGCGGACGATGTCCCAGACGATGAGGAAGTAGCCCGCGAAGCCGAGCTCGTCGATGAGCGCCAGCTCGTGCTCGATCTGCCGCGCCGCCCTCGGGTGCTCGGGCCCGTAGCGCCCGCGCGCGCCCTGGAGGGTGAGCGCCCGGAGGCGGGCCGAGGCCTCCGCCGGCCCGAGGCCATCGAAGCGCGGGAGCTCGTACCCGAGGTGGTCGAGCGTGAACGCGCAGCGCTCGGCGAGGCGCTCGGCGTCGCGCAGCGCCCCGGGCAGGTCGCGGAAGCGCCGCCGGGTGACCTCCGGCGGCTGCAGGTGCCACCCGTGGTGGGGCAGCAGGCGCCGCCCTGCGCGCTCGATGGTGGTGCGCTCGCGGATGCACGTGAACACGTCGTGCAACGCAGCGTCCTCGGCCCGGGCGTAGCGCACGTCGCCGGTCGCCACGGCGCGCACGCCGAGGTGCCGCGCGAGCGCGACGAGCCGCTGGGTGCGCCGCTCCTCGGGGCGGTACTGGTGCCGGGTGAGCTCGACCACGGTGTCGTCGCGCCCGAACACCCCCGCGATCGCCTCGGACCAGCGCAGCGCGGCGTCGCGGTCGAAGCGGCGCAGGGCGAGCTGCGCGAGCGGGGGGTCGCCCGCGGTGAGCATCGCCACGAGGCCGCCGCGGTGGGCGGCGAGCTCCTCGGGCGTGACGCTCGCGAGGCCGTCGCGGGCCTCCTCCTTGGTCAACCGGGCCTTGGCGATCGTGACCAGCGCGCAGAGGTTCTGGTAGCCCGCGCGGGTGGTCACCAGCAGGGCGAGGCGGCCGTCGGGGAGCCGGTCGCGCGCCCGGCTCGCGGCGTCGCCCGGCCGGGCCCAGCGCATCGCGAGGTTGACCCCGAAGATCGGCCGCACGCCCCGCGCGCTCGCCGCGGCCTGGAAGCGCGGCGCCCCGCTCAC
>CAIOSS010000546.1 GCA_903860995.1 uncultured delta proteobacterium
GCTCCGCGGGCACCTGCCAGGTGTCGTGCCTCGCGGGCACCACCAACTGCTCCGGCGCCTGCCGCGACCTGAGCACCGACAACGCCAACTGCGGCGCGTGCGGCGTGGCGTGCGCCCCGGGGCAGCTCTGCTCCGGGGAGATGTGCCGGGTGTCGTGCGCGGCGGGCACGAGCAACTGCTCGGGCGCATGCCGCGACCTCGCGACGGACAACGCCAACTGCGGCGCGTGCGGGACCTCCTGCGCCGCGGGGCAGGTGTGCTCCGGCGGGATGTGCCGGGTGTCGTGCGCGGCGGGCACGAGCAACTGCACCGGGGTGTGCCGCGACCTCCAGACGGACAACAACAACTGCGGCGAGTGCGGCACCGCCTGCGCACCGGGTCAGGTGTGCTCCGGCGGGACGTGCCGGGTGTCGTGCGCGGCGGGCACCACCAACTGCACCGGCGTGTGCCACGATCTCCAGAGCGACAACGCCAACTGCGGCGGCTGCGGGACGGCGTGCGCGCCGGGGCAGCTGTGCTCCGGCGGGATGTGCCGGGTGTCGTGCGCGGCGGGCACCACCAACTGCGCGGGCGTGTGCCGCGACGTGCAGACCGACAACGCCAACTGCGGGGCCTGCGGGCTCGGCTGCCCCGACGGGCAGCTGTGCTCCGGCGGGATGTGCCGGGTGTCCTGCGCGGCGGGCACCACCAACTGCGCGGGCGCCTGCCGCGACACCGCGACCGACAACGCCAACTGCGGCGGCTGCGGGACGGCGTGCGCGCCGGGGCAGCTGTGCTCCGGCGGGACGTGCCGGGTGTCCTGCGGGTCGGGCACCACCAACTGCGCGGGCGTGTGCCGCGACCTCCAGAGCGACAACGCCAACTGCGGCGGCTGCGGGATGCCCTGCGCGCCGGGCAGCGCCTGCCAGGCCGGGGCCTGCGCGGTCACCTGCGCGGCCGGGACGACCGTGTGCAGCAACACCTGCCGCGACCTCCAGACCGACCGCGCCCACTGCGGCGCGTGCGGGACGGTCTGCGCCGCGGGTCAGGTCTGCGCCGCGGGCGTGTGCGCGGTCTCCTGCCCCGGCGCCCAGAGCGTGTGCGGCGGGCGCTGCGTCGACCTCCAGACCGACAGCGCCAACTGCGGCGTGTGCAACACCTCGTGCGGGGCGGGCCAGGCCTGCCAGGGCGGCGTGTGCGTGGTGCGCTGCCCGACGGGCCTGAGCAACTGCAGCGGCCGGTGCCGTGACGTGACCGTCGACACCAACAACTGCGGCGGATGCGGCGTCGTCTGCCCGTCGGGCCGGCTCTGCACCGCGGGCGCGTGCACCTGCTCGGCGCCGCTGCGCGACTGCTCCGGCACCTGCCGGGACGTCCAGACCGACCCGCTCTCTTGCGGCGCCTGCGGCACCGCCTGCCCGGCGGGCCAGGCCTGCAACGCCGGCCTCTGCGTGGGCCTCTGCGGCACCGGGCAGTCCAACTGCTCGGGCTCGTGCCGCTCGCTCGGCTCGGACACCGCCCACTGCGGCGCGTGCGGCAACGTCTGCCCGACCCGGGCCAACGCCACCACCACCTGCACCAGCGGCGGCTGCGGCTTCGCCTGCGTCACGGGCTTCCGCGACTGCAACGTCAACCCGGCGGACGGCTGCGAGGTCAACCTCGCGTCGGACACCGCCAACTGCGGCACCTGCGGCAACGTGTGCGCGTCCAGCTGCTCGGCCGGAACCTGCGTGATCACCGGCCGCACCATCCCGGGCTTCTCGGGCCAGCTCGGGCCCGACTTCTCCAACGAGGGCTGGAGCCAGTGCGTCGGGTACTTCGACCAGGTGAACTCCGACGACATCCCCGACAGCGGCTGGGCCAACCCCTGCGCGAGCTCGTCGTACACCCGCCTGCGCCTCGCCTGCGGCGCGTCGGCCGGCGCCGTCCGCTACATCGACGTGTCGCGCAACGTCTTCGCGACCCCGCTGGTGAGCTACCCCGAGACGGGGCTCATCTACAACCGCAACTACCCCGCCAGCGAAAACTTGATCTACGCCTTGGGCAACAACCCCAACACCGGCACCTCGTGGTGGGACAACGGCACCGGCTGCGACGAGAACTCGACCAACATCACGATCAACAACTCCTGCAACTACGACGTCGCCAACTGCTTCGGGCAGAACCTCCCGGGCTCGCGCTACCTGTACGTGTACGTCCAGCCCTGATCGCCCTCGCGGCCGCGGCGCCCTCCCCGCCGCGGCCCGCGTGACCCCTCTCACAGCATGATGATCATCGCCTCGCGGCTCGCGATGGCGCGGAAGATCCGGGCCGAGCGCTCCGCGGTGTCTCGCATGATGCGGGCGACCACGGCCACGCCGTCGGTCTCCCGGCAGACATGCACCCTGGTCTCCATCCGCTGGCTGCAGCGCATGAGCGTCATCCTCGCAGCCCCGGCGGGCCGCCGCCGGACCGACGTCAGGTTTCTGGCGCGGAAGAACGCCTCTCGCGCCTTCCAACCATGGGCGCCTCGACCGCGTCGAGGCAAACCCCGCCCTGCGGGTTGAGGTCGCCCGCTACCGCCCGCGCCGCCCCTTCGCCTTCGTTCTCGCCTTCGCCCCGGCGGTCACCTTCACCCAGGCCTCCAGCGCCGCGACGTCGCCCATCGTGCTTGCCACCTTCCCCCCGCGCCGCACCTCCGCCACCGCCTCTGCCCTCGCCTTCGGCGCCGCCCTCCGTCGCCACGCCGCCTCCGCCCGCGCCGAGGCCTCCACCACGCGCCCGTGCTCGCGCACCTCGAAGTCCACCGCCTGCACCGCCTCCTCGATGGTCGCGAAGCGCTCCATCGCCTCCCCGTCGACGCGCACCTCCCACCGCCGGCCCCGCGCCCCGGCGCCCGCGCGCGCCACCACCAGCGCCTCGCTCAGCCGCCCCGGCGCCGGCTCGTAGTGCAGCGCCAGCCCGTGCCGCCCCAGCGAGGCCCACGCGTTGCGCGAGATGGCCCGCACCTCCACGTCGACCTCCTGCGTCAGCGGGTCGAAGGCCTCCGCCCTCGCCTGGATCTCCCCCAGCGTGATGGCCCCCGCCTCCACCTCGAAGCCCGGGTGGTCGAAGGCCAGGCTCTCCAGCCACCGCTGCGCCTCGCCCGCCTCGCGCCCCTCCAGGTCGAGCGCGCGCGGCATCCCGAAGAGCGACGGCAGCGAGCACAGGCTCAGCTCCGACACGTCCACGAAGTCCAGCACCAGGCAGTCGCGCTTGCCCGGCGCCAGCCGCGTGCCGCGCCCCACGCACTGCGCGTACATCCCCTCCGAGCGCGTCGGCCGCGCCATCGCCACGCACGACACCCCCGGGTCGTCGAAGCCCTCGGTCAGCACCGCCACGTTGGTCAGCACCTGGAGCCTCCCCTCGCCGAAGTCCCGCAGCACCCGCGCCCGGTCGTCGCTGGCCATCTCGCCGTGCACCGTGCCCGCGCGCACCCCGAGGGCCAGCAGCGAGCGCCGCAGGTGCTGCGCGTGCGCCACCGTCACGCAGAACGCGATGGTGCGCCGGTCCCGGGCCAGCTCCTGGATGGTGCGCGCCACCAGGGCGTTGCGCTCCTCGATGTCCACCGCCTCGGCGAGCTCGTCCTCGCGGAAATCGTTACCCGTGCTGGTAAGCCGCGTGAGGTCGGCGCGGGTCGCCACCCGGTACCCCCGCAGCGGCACGAGGTACCCGTCGCGGATCATCTCCGGCAGCGTGCGCGCGTACACGATGGCCTCGAAGACGTCGTCGAGGCCCTTGCCGTCGCCCCGGGCCGTGGTCGCCGTGAAGCCCACGAGGGTGCCCGTCCACCCGGGGTCGAAGCACCCGAGCTCGCGCAGCACCCGGAGGTTGTCGTCCGCCGCGGCGTGGTGGCACTCGTCGTAGATCACCAGGCCCACGTCCCGGCCCGCCATCAGCCGCGCGAGGCGCTCGCTGCGCAGCGAGCGCACGGAGCACACGACCACCCGCGCGTCGCCGCCCGCCCGCTGCGGGCCCTGCTCGATGGCCACCACGGCCTCCGCGCCGAGCGCCCGCTGGAGCTTCGAGCGCGCCTGCGAGAGCAGCTCCTCACGGTGCGCGATGACCAGCACGGGCCGCCGCGCGAGCCGCGCGAGGTGCGCGAACACCACGGTCTTGCCCGCCCCCGTCGGGAGGCACACCAGCATCCGCCGCGTGCCCGCCCGCCGCGCCGCGAGCACCGCCTCGACCGCTTCGCGCTGGTACGGCCGCAGGCTCGGCGCGTCGCCGGTCACTACCGCCCGAAGGCCGACCCGAACTGCGACGCCGTCGAGGTGTGCGAGAAGATCTGCGCCAGCACCGGGGTGGCGGCCCCGCGGTAGACCGACACCGTGTAGCGGGTGGGCTGCCCCAGGGCGAAGTCGAAGACCCCGTCGCGGTTGATGTCCCCGAGGCGCGCCACCGCGCGGCCCATCGCCGCGGCGACGCCCGCCGTGGGCGCGTAGGTCTGCGCGGGCGTGGCCCCGAGGCCCCCGGGGCCGCCCTGGAAGAGGTACGCCCGGTCGGCGCCGGGCGCCCCCACGAGCACGTCCCCGTAGCCGTCGCCGTTGACGTCCGCGAGGCCCTCCACCGACCAGCCGAACTGCACCGCGCCGCCGGGCACCCCGAGCGTCGCCGCCGGGGTCGTCCCGAGGCCCGCCGCGCCGCCCTCGAACACGTACGCCGTGCCCGCGCTGTACGCGCCCACCACCATGTCGGGGTAGCCGTCGCCGGTCACGTCGCCCGCCGCCGCGACCGCGAAGCCGAAGCCCGAGGCCCCGCCCGGCGCGCCCACCACCGTCGCCGCGCGCAGCCCCGCCGCGCCGCCGAGGGCGACGTAGACGTTGTTCGAGCCGTTGGTGCCCACCGCCACGTCGCCGTAGCCGTCGGCGTTCACGTCCCCGAGGCCCGCCAGCGCGACGCCGTAGTTCGACGGGCTCCCGATGGCGGCGATGGGCAGCGCCTCGGCCGTGGCCGGAATGCCCGCCGCGCTGCCCAGGTACACGAAGGCCCGGTTGGACATCGGCGCCCCCACCAGGAGGTCGGCGTACCCGTCGCCGTTGACGTCGCCGGCGCCCGCCACCGCGGCGCCGAACTGCACCGTGCTCGCCGGGGCGAGCAGCACCGTCGGCCGCGTCGTCGCCAGGCCCGTCGCGCTGCCAAGGTACAGGTACACCCGGCCGGTGCCGGGCTCGCCCACCGCCGCGTCGCCGTACCCGTCGCCGTTGATGTCCCCCAGCGCCGCCGCCGAGGAGCCGAAGCTCGCGCCGTTGGCGATCGTCGTGAACACCGTGCTGAACCCGCTGGTGGTCCCGAGGTACAGCCGCGCCTGGTTGACCCCCGGCGCGCCGACCAGCAGCTCCGGCGACCCGTTGGCGTCGGCGTCGAGCACCGCGCCCCACGCCGCGCCCACCGCCGGGCGCTGCGCCGCGGCCACGTAGAACATCGTCGCCGTCCCCGGCAGCGTCGCCGTCGAGCCCCCCACCCGGCCGCTCGCGCGCCAGAAGTACGTCCCGGGCGCCAGCAGCGCCGCGCCCGCGCCGGACGACCCGCTGAGCGTCACCGTGCCCGCCACCATGGTGCACGCGCGGTCGCGGCACACCTCCACCAGGGCGCCGTCCTGCCCCGGCGGCAGCGCCACCCAGAAGGTGGGCGTCTGCGACGTGGCGAAGCTGAAGCCCGCCGGCGACACCCCCCGCGGCGGCGTGCGCACGCACACCGCGCCGCTCAGGGCGTAGCCCGCGTCGCAGGTCACCACGCACGCGCTCGCCACGCAGGCCGAGGTCGCGTCCGTCGGCGCGTTGCACGCCCGCCCGCACGCCCCGCAGTGGACCAGGCTGGTGCGCGTGTCGACCTCGCACCCGTTGCCCGCCGCCGCGTCGCAGTCGCCGAAGCCCGCCGCGCACGCCAGCCCGCAGCGCGAGCCCGCGCAGGAGCCCGTCGCGTTGGCCGCCGCCGGGCACCGCACGCCGCAGCCGCCGCAGTGGTTGGCGTCGATGGCGAAGCTCGCCTCGCAGCCGTTGAGCCCGTTGCTGTCGCAGTCGCCGTAGCCCGCCGCGCACGCGATGCCGCACACCCCGCCGGCGCAGGTCGGCGTCGCGTTGGCCGCCGTCGCGCAGCGGCGACCGCACATCCCGCAGCTCGCCGGGTTCGTGCGGAGGTCGGCCTCGCAGCCGTTGCTCGCGAGCGCGTCGCAGTTGCCGAAGTCCGCCGCGCAGGTGAGCAGGCACGCCCCCGCCATGCACGACGGCGTCGCGTTGGCCCCGGCCGCGCACCCCCGCCCGCAGGCGCCGCAGTTCGCCACGCTCGTGCGCGTGTCGACCTCGCACCCGTTGCCCGCCGCGGCGTCGCAGTTGCCGTAACCCGCCGCGCAGGTGATCGCGCACGCCGACGACGCGCACACCGCCGTCGCGTTGGCCGCCCCCGAGCACACGTTGCCGCACGCCCCGCAGTGCACCGCCGAGGCGCGCACCAGCACCTCGCAGCCGTTGGTCGCGACCCCGTCGCAGTCGCCGTAGCCCGCGACGCACGCGAGCTCGCAGCGCCCCGCCGCGCAGCGCGCCGTCGCGCCCGTCCCCCCGGCGGGGCACACGTTGCCGCACGCGCCGCAGTTGCGGGCGTCGGAGTCGGTGTTGACGCAGCTCGTGCCGCAGCGGCTGGGCGTCGGCGACACGCAGCCGCTCACGCACGCGAAGCCCGATGGGGCGCCCGCGACCATGCCGCAGTTGGGCGTCGGCTCGCGGCAGCTCGCGATGCAGGTGCCGCAGCGGGTGGCGCTGTTGAGCAGCGACTCGCAGCCGTCGGTCACGACGCCGTTGCAGTCCCCGCGGCCGGGCAGGCAGCCCGTGTTGCCGAAGACGCACGCCCCGCGCGCGCAGGTGACCCGCGCCGGGTCGGCCCCCGGGCGCAGGGCGCAGTCCTGGCCGCACGCGCCGCAGTTGCGCGGGTCGGTGTCGGTGTTGGTGCAGCTGCCGTTGCACACCGCCACGCAGCCCGCATCCACGGGGCCCGCGTCCGGGGGGCCCGCGTCCGGGGGGCCCGCGTCCGGGGGGCCCGCGTCCGGAGGGCCC
>CAIOSS010000547.1 GCA_903860995.1 uncultured delta proteobacterium
CGCGCGCGCGCGGCCGAGCTCTACCGCCGCGCCTGCGACGCCCGGGCCTTTGCGGGCTGCACGCACCTCGGGTGGGTCTACGAGTCGGGCCTCGGGGTGACCGCCGACCTCGCCCGCGCCGCGACGCTCTACCGCAGCGCCTGCGACGGCGGTGCGCTCCGCGGGTGCACCAACCTCGGCTGGCTGATGGAGGGCGGCCGCGGCGTACCCCGCGACCTGCCGGGCGCCATCGCCCTCTACGAGCGCTCGTGCCAGGGCGACGAGGGCGTCGCGTGCGCCAACCTCGGCCGACTGCGCGCCGAGGGGGAGGGCGGGGCGCGCGATCTCCCCGCGGCGAAGCGGTACTTCGAGCGAGCCTGCGGCCACGGCGACCCGCCGAGCTGCTCCCGCGCCGGGTGGATGGACGAGGCGGGCGAAGGGGTCCCCGCCGACCTCGCGCGGGCGGCGGCGTGGTACCGCCTCGGCTGCGACGCCGGCGACGCGCGCGGCTGTGTCAACCTCGGCTGGCTCCACCAGAACGGCAGCGGCGTCGCGCCCGACCCGAGCACCGCGCGGGCGCTCTACCAGCGGGCCTGCGACGCGGGCAACGCCCTCGGCTGCAAGAACCTCGCGGCCCTCTACGAGCAGGGCCTCGGCGTGAGCGTCGACCTGCCGCGCGCGGCGGGACTCTTCCAGCGCGGCTGCGAGGGCGGCAACGAGAGCGCGTGCGCCAGCCTCGCGGCGATGCTCCAGGAGGGCCGCGGCGTCGCCCGCGACCTCGGCCGCGCGCTCACCCTCGCCGAGCGGGCCTGCACCGGCGGCAACGCGCTCGCGTGCAACAACGCCGGGTGGATCCACAACGAGGCGCCCGGGCGACCGCACGACCCGGCGCGCGCGCGGACGCTCTACCAGCGCGGCTGCGAGGCCGGCAACGCCATGGCCTGCCTCAACCTCGGGTCGATGCTGCGCCACGGCGCCGGCGGCGCGGTCGACCTCACGCGCTCCCGGCAGCTCTTCGCCACCGCGTGCCGCCTGGGGTTGCAGGCCGCGTGTGGGCCCTGAACCACGCGCCCGCGGCGGACGGTGCGTCCCTTGACACTCCAGGGGTCGGCGGGCATAGACCCGCCCACTAGCAGCCATGACCCTCGTGTCACCACCGGTCGCTGCGTCGTCCGACGGCCCACTGTCCATGACAGACTCGTTTCCCCCAGTGGCCCTTCGCGACCTCGTCGCCCTGATCAAGCCGCGCCTCGCGTCGCTGGTGCTGTTCACCACCGCGGGCGGCGCTTGGCTCGCGGGCGCCTCGCTCACCTGGCCCGTCACCCCTCTACGCGCTGCTCGGCACCACCCTCGCCGTCGCCGGGGCCCACTCCCTCAACTGCTACCTCGAGCGCGACCTCGACGCGCTCATGCACCGCACCCGCAACCGCCCCCTCCCGGCCGGTCGCGTCGACCCGAAGCTCGCCCTCACCCTCGGCCTCGCCTGCGCGGCCGTCTCGCTCCCCATCCTGGCCCTCGGCACCAACGCGCTCACCGCCGCGCTCGGGCTGCTCGCCCTGGTGAGCTACGTGCTGGTCTACACCCCGATGAAGACCCGCAGCGCGTGGGCCCTCGGGGTCGGCGCCCTCCCCGGCGCGCTCCCCCCGCTCATGGGATGGACCGCCATCACCAACCGCCTCGAAGCCCCCGGGCTGGTGCTCTTCGCGATCCTGTTCCTGTGGCAGCTGCCGCACTTCCTGGCCATCGCGCTGATGCTCAAGGCCGACTACGACCGCGCCGGCATGAAGACCGTCCCGCAGGTGATGGGCGACCGCAACGCCCGCGCCCAGGCCGCCCTCTACACCGCCCTGCTCATCCCGATGCCCCTGCTGCTGGTTCCGCTGCACGTGGCCGGCACCGCCTTCGCCGTCATCGCCTCCCTCCTCGGCGTGGCCTTCCTCGGGTGGAGCCTCGTCGGCCTGCGCCGCGACCCGGGGCCCACCTGGGCGCGCCGGGAGTTCCTCCTCTCCCTCGTCTACCTCACGGGTCTCTTCGGCGCGCTCGGCCTCCGCGGTTGAGCCCATGAGCCACACCCCGACGGCCCCCGACCGCCTCGTCGCCGTCATCGCCCGCCGCCCCCTCGCCGCCACCCTCTGGATCGCCGTCGTCCTCGCGATCCCCATCGTCTTCTATTTCCGCCACCGCCCGGCCCCGCTGCCCGTGCTCGCGACGCTCCCCGCGTGGCGGCTCACCGACCAGGCCGCCCGCCCCTTCGGCAGCGACCAGCTCCGCGGCCGCGCCTACGTCGCCAACTTCATGTTCACCTCGTGCCCCACCGTCTGCCCGGTGCTGTCACGCCACCTCGCCCGCGTGCAGTCCAGCACCGCCGCCCTCGGCGACCGGCTGCACCTCGTCTCCATCTCCGTCGACCCCGTCGTCGACACCCCCGGGCGCCTCACCGAATACGGTCATCGGTATGGCTTCGACCCGCGGCGCTGGCACTTCGTCACCGGCGAGGCCGCGGCGCTACAGCGCATCGCCGCCGAGGGCTTCCGCGTGGGCCTCGGGCAGCTACCCAGCACCGCCGAGGGCCGGGCCCCGAACTTCAACATCCTGCACAGCGCCAACCTGATGCTGGTCGACGGCGACGGCCGCATGCGCGGCATCTA
>CAIOSS010000548.1 GCA_903860995.1 uncultured delta proteobacterium
CCGACGAGGGGATGGAGTCGACGCTCGCGGGGTGGCAGAGGATCTTGTTCTCGGTCACGAGCGACGCCGCGGTGACCTGGGCGATCATGAAGCCCGAGTCGAGCCCCGTGTGCGGCGCGAGGAAGGGCGGCAGACCCGACGAGAGCGCCGGGTTGACGAGCTGCTCGACCCGGCGCTCGGAGATGTTGGCGAGCTCGGCGCAGGCCATCGCGAGCAGGTCGAGCGCGAAGGCCAGCGGCTGCCCATGGAAGTTGCCGCCGGAGACCACCTCCGCGCCGCCCTCCCCCACGAACACCAGCGGATTGTCGGTGACGCTGTTCATCTCGCGGGCGAGCACCTCCCGCACCCAGCGCATGGCGTCGCGCGAGGCCCCGTGCACCTGGGGCATGCACCGGAGGGAGTACGGGTCCTGCACCTTGCCGCAGTCGCGGTGGCTCTCGGCGATCTCGCTCTCCGCGAGCAGCCACCGGAGGTTGCCCGCGACCTCCAGCGCGCCAGGGTGCGGGCGCACCGCGACCACCCGCTCCTCGAAGGGCCGCCCGCTGCCCTTGAGGGCCTCCAGGGACATCGCCCCGGCGACGTCGGCGCAGCGCGCGAGGGCCTCGGCGTCGTGCAGGGTGAGGGCCCCGTGCGCGAGCATGTATTGCGTGCCGTTGATGAGCGAGAGCCCCTCCTTGGCCTCGAGCGCGATGACCGCGACGCCCGCGCGCGCCATCGCCTCGGCCCCCGAAAGCGTCACGCCCTCGAACTCCGCGCTGCCCTCGCCGATGAGCACCGACGCGAGGTGCGCGAGCGGCGCGAGGTCGCCCGACGCCCCGACGCTGCCCTGCGAGGGGATCACCGGGTGCACGCCCCGGTTGAGCATCGCGAGCAAGGTGTCGACCACGACGGGCCGCACGCCCGAGAACCCCAGCGCGAGCACCTGCGCGCGCAGCAGCGTCATCGCCCGCACGACCTCGCCGGGCAGCGGGTCGCCGACGCCGCAGGAGTGGCTGCGCAGGAGGTTGTGCTGGAGCGTGCGGATGTCTCCGGGCGAGATGCGCGTCTCGGCGAGGGCGCCGAAGCCCGTGTTGACGCCGTAGACCCGCGGCGACTCGTCGCCCCCGGCCGCGATGGCGTCGATGGCCCGGCGGGCGGCGACGACCCGCGCCCGCGCCTCGTCGTCGAGGGCGACGGGGGCGCGCCGACGCGCCACGGCCACGAGATCTTCCAGCGAAAGCACCGACCCGACACGCACCAGCTCGTTCATAGGGAGCCACAGGGTCTACACCACCCCTTCGGGCGCAGCATAGGATAGGGGCTGCGATGCGGACGCGAGCCTGGCTGGGACTGTCAGTGCTCGCAGCGTGCTCCGACCCGCTGCCCTCGCCCTCGACGGTGGACGTCCTGCGCATCCTGGCGCTCACCACTGCGACGCCGGAGGTGCGCCCCGGCGCGGCGATCGCGGTGCGAGCGGTGTGGGCCGACCCCGTGGGCGGACGCAGGATCCGGTGGCGCTGGCGTCTCTGCGACCCCGGCGTGGTCGATGATCCGCGGGTGTGCGCGCGGGCAAGCGGGGCTACCGAGCTGGCGTCGGGCGAGGTCGACCGCGTCGAGGTGGTGGCAGCGCGCCTGACGCTGCGTCCGGCGGAGACCGAGCGGACGTGGGTGGTCTACGCGATCGCGTGCCCCGGGGCCGACGCGGTGATCGACCCCGGGGAGGCGCGCCTGGTGTGCCCGCGGGGGGACGGCTCGGAGGCCTTCCGCAGGGTGACGGTGCGCGCGACGGCGCCGCTCAACCGACCGCCGGGCATCGCGGCCTGGAGCATCGAGCGTGCGGGCTCATCGACCCCGCTCGAGGACGGCGCCGCGGTATCGGTGGGGCAGCTCGTGGCTTGTGACGGGGACTGTCCCGCGCTGACCCTCGCGCTGACGCCCTCCCGCGACGCGGCCGAGGCCCTCGACGGCGGCGCCGAGTCGCTGCTGGCATCGGTGTACGTCGGCTCCGGGACGGTCACCCCGCCGCGGGTGGTGACCGACCCCGGCGTGGTGGCGCCGATGGTCGCGCGGTGGACGCCGGGGCGGGTGGTGCTGGGTGGGGAGGTGGCCCGGGTGTGGGCTGTGCTGAGGGATCAGCGGGGGGGAGAGGCGGTGCGCGCGGTGACGATCACCGCGCGCTGAGCGTCACTGGCAGCGGGCGTTGACGCAGGTGCGGCCGGGGGCGCAGTTGGCGGAGCGGGCGCATTCGGGGCTCTGCTCGTTGGTGCTGCTGCAGAGCGAGCGGCTCAACGCGACCGCGAGGCAGAGGTCGAACTGCACATCGAACATCATGCACTGGTTGTTGCCCGCCATGCCCGGCCCGAGCGGGCAGAGCAGGCGGCACGCGCCGTTGTTGCAGACCGAAACACCCGGGGTGCACTGCGCGTCGTTGGTGCAGAAGGGGCGCGGGCGGGTGTCGACGCGGCACACCCCGCCGAGGCAGATCTGGCCGCCGGCCGTGCACTGGGCGTCGGTGGTGCAGGTCGCGAGGCAGGTGCCGCTCACGCAGAGCTGGCCGCTGGTGCAGCGAC
>CAIOSS010000549.1 GCA_903860995.1 uncultured delta proteobacterium
ACGACCATCGATTTCTCCAGCGGCTGCGGGACGGCAGCAAGCTGTACCGCCGCGCCAGCGATGCTGCGGTCGTTCGCTGCGCGCGCGCTGGCGATCCGGTGACGCCGCTGCGCATCGGTGGCGAGCGCTTCGGACTGTGGACGGGCGCGAACGGCGACGACTGGATCGTCAACGACCGGGGCGAGGCGACGTCGATCGCGCGCGATCTCGTGACGCGGATCGACGCCAGCTCGTCGTACGCGGCGCCGGTCGGGATCCGCGCGTTCGACGCCGGCCGGCACTTTGCGTGGGTGAACGATCGAGGCGGGCTGCAGCTCTGCGACGCCGGGAACCAGAGCGTCGAGCACATCGTCGCACGCTCGCACCCCATCTCGACGCACCATTGGCCGCAAGCGTCAGCGGTCAGGGTTCTCGAACGACGACAGGTCGTCGCCCTGCAGGACGCCCAGAATCCGGCGGTCTGGTTCGTGCCGTTCGACGGTGATGATCAACGGATTCAAGAGGTGCTGATCCAGAGTTCGCACCCGGCCCCGTGGGCGACGTGCGCCTCCGACACCCACGTCGCTGTCTTCTTCGACGAGGGCTTCTGCCTGCTGACCCCCAGCGAGGCTCCCGTCTATGGCCCTTGGCGCTCCATCGCGCGGCAATCCTTCGCACGGTTTTCCGACAATGGACGCTGGTTGCTCTGCATTTCGGAAGACGAGTTGATCGCCTGCTCGACCGAGGACCACTTCGTCTATCGACTTGGTCCCTGCACCGTGGCGGCGCCGTCGATCATCGATACGCCGAAGGGCGTCGAAGCGCGCGAGGCGCAGGCGTGGGTCGCCCACGTGCGCGACGACCTAGTTGAGTACGCTCTGCAGTCGATGGCGCCGTTCGCGCGCCTGTCACGCGCGCCGTTCATCCTCTGACACATCGCGCGATAGACTTCCGCTCCTCCTGTCGACGGTGCCACGATCAAGACGTCCGACCTTCCGTTCAAAAGGAAATTCTGGTCATCGTAGTCGTCGGCCGGTTGCGTGAACCATCATCGACTCCGTGCTCCCGCGAACAGACGTGCCTCATGCGCCGGCCCTCTTCCTTCAGCGCGCTCCGCGTGCCGAGCCAGCGCACGCGCGCGTCGGCCGGCGGCGGTAGCAGCGGCACCGGCAGGCTCGGGCTCATCGGCGGGTGGTACGACGGGGGAGTCTGTCCGCGGGGCCCGAAGAGCAGACCCTCCGGCTCGGTGCGAGCCCGTGCCGGTGGTGTCGCCCGCACCGCGGCGGCGCGTGCGGCACGGTACGCGGCAACCCGCTTCGCCTGCTCGCGCTGTCGTCGCACGAGCTGTGGCAGCGCTTGCCTCGAGGCCGGCGGGGCCGAGACGACGAACGCGGCCATCTGGTCGTACGAGAGGACGACCGGGTCGCCGGGGAGCGTGCGCGCCTCGGCGAGGTCGGGCTCGCTCGCGCGCAGCACGCGCTCGATGAGCGCGCCGATGTGTCGATTCTCACGAGCATGGGACCGCTGGTTTCTCACCAGCTTTCCACCCTTCGTGACCGGTTGAGCCTCATCGGCCGTGCGCCGTCTGTCCAGCCCGTCGGTTCGGCTTGAGCCTCGGGCGGTAGCTCTCTCCATCGATGACGAGGTCGTAGGCGTTGTTCACGAACCGATCGATGGTGCTCTGCGCTCGCACCGGATCGGCAAAGGTC
>CAIOSS010000550.1 GCA_903860995.1 uncultured delta proteobacterium
CCGGTCAGCCCTTGAGCACGATCACCAGCGCCACGACGCTCACCACCAGGATCACCACCGCCAGCGCCAGCACGATCCAGTCGGCGTCGCCCTTGCGCTCCTTGAGCGCCTTCGGGTCGATCGCCGGGGCGGCGGGCGCTGCGGCGAGCGCCACCTCCGCCGCGACCGTCGCCGGGGGCGGCGGGATCGACGGCGTCGGCGCCGGGGGCAGCGAGGGCCGCGGGGGCGCGGTCTCGTCGGCGCCCGAGTCGAAGCTCCGCAGCAGCTCTTCGCCAGGCTCGACGAAGCGCAGGGTGCTCTTTCCGATGGTGAACTCGTCGCCGTTCTTCAAGCGCTTCTCGGTGAGCGAGCGGCCGCTCACCACGATGCCGTTGCGGCTCCCGAGGTCGCGCAGCACGAAGCCCTCGGCGTCGCGCTCGACCTCGGCGTGCTGCCGCGAGCAGTCGCGGTCGTCGAGCAGCACCTCGCAGCCCTCGGCGCGCCCGAGCGTGAGCCGCGACCCCGCCGGGGGGATCTCCCAGCGGCGACCCGCGGTCTTGCCCGAGCGCAGCTCGAGGTAGGGCGGGGCGCTGTCGCCGCCGAGGGAGCGCAGCGAGTCCTTGAGGAGTCGCCGGGCGAGGGTGGCCGTGCGCTCCGGGGGGTCGGCCAGCGCGATGACGAAGGACACCTTGATGGCGAAGTCGCCGACGCCCACCTCGTCGCCGTCGTGCAGGAACTTCCGCCGGCCTCGGGCGATGGGCGCGCCGTTGACCCGGGTGCCGTTGGTGCTGCCCTCGTCGACGATGGAGACGTCCGGGCCGTCGACGCGGAGGAGCGCGTGCTGCTCGCTCACGGTGCGCGACGGGAGGCGCACGTCGACGTGGGCGCCGCGGCCGATGACGACGCGCGGCTGATCGAGGGTAATGGTCTGGGGATCGCTCCCCGGCACCGTGACCAGGAACGTCAGCGCCACGCCGCGGCGGTTAGCCCATCGGCGCGAAGTCCGTCAATTCCCGTGCAATCGGCGGAACGTGCGCGACGAAAATTGGACGCGATGGAAAGCCCTGTCGCATAGGCCGCTCAAGCGCCGAGCGAGCTTTGCGGGGACCACACCACGGTCATCCCGAGGCGATGGGGACGTCACGTCTCCGTCGCGTCGGGAGCTTTCTGCCCACGAAGGATTCGCGAGGAAGAGGAGAGACTCCAATGGGTTCCATCGCCAACGCGGATCGGCGCGACCCGATCGCCCTTCGTCGACCGTTTCACGCCTCCATCGGGCTCGGCGCCCTGGACGCCAGCGACATCATCAACGCCGATGCCATCGACCTGTCGGTCAGCGGCATGAGCCTCCGGACCGACACCCTCCCCGACGTCGGGGTGCAGATGGAGTTCCGGTTCATGCTGGAAGACGGCAAGCCCATCGACGCCCGCGGCGAGGTCGTCTGGGCCCACGACGAGGGCTTCCGCGCGGGCGCCTTCGGGGTGAGGTTCCTGGCGATGGCGGGCGACGCCCGGGCCTCCCTGCGCCGCTCGCTGGAGCCTGTCCGCCAGTACCCCGCGGCGGGCGGCGAGTCGAAGGTCCGGCTGCACCTCGAGAGCATGGACGCGCCCTTCCGCGCGAAGATCCGCGAGCGCCACCCGGGCTCCGTGGTCGTCGGGCACGAGCTGTCCTTCCTGCAGCTGGGCGGCAAGGTCACCGTCGAGGGCGCCAAGGACAACGAGCCCGGCGTCATCAGCGCCGTCGACGTCGAGATCGACCCGGTCACCCAGAACCCGCGGCTCATCCTGACCATCGACCTCGACGACGGCGCCTCCGCCCGCGCGCTGCGGGTCACCTCCGTCGCCAAGGCCCCCGTCACGGCGGCCCTCATCGACGCCGCGCGGGTGTCCCTTCCCCCGGTGGAGGCCCCCGTCGAGCCCGTCGCTGCAACGGCCGAGCCGGTCCGTGAGTCTCAGCGCGCCGTGGACACCGCCCGCAGCGAGCCGGAGCCCGCCCGCGCGAAGCCCACCGCGGTGGAGCAGCCCGCGGTCGCGCCCCCTTCGGCCATCGACTCCAGCGGGGACGACTTCGACGACGACGCGCCCGCCGGTCCGTCCGTCATGCAGCGCGGCGTCACGGCTGTCCGGGGCGCCTGGGAGGGCACCCGTCGCATCGTGACCCCCGTTGCCGCGGGCGTCGTCGGCGGCGTGGCCGCGCTGCGGGAGCGCTTCCAGCGACCCGCGGACATGGACGCCCCCGACGCGCCGCGCAGCGGGCTGCGACCGCAGCACTCGCCGGCCCTCGCGACCGCGAGCGACCCCGACGGGATGATCGCCCGCAAGCGCAACCGCCGCGTGGTGATGTACGCCGGCGCCGCCGCGGTGCTCACCGTGCTCATCATCGCGATGGCGATCAGCGGCGGGCCCAGCGCCACCACGCCGCACCCGCAGGTCGCGGTGACCGCCGACCCGGCTCCCGCGGCCGAGGTCGTCGCCCCCGCGCCGGTGGCCGTCGCCACCGACCTGCCCGCCGAAGACCCGGTGCCCATGGGCGCCGAAGCCCGCGTCGTGGCGGCCGGCACCAGCAACCTCCCGGCCGACCTCCAGGGCGCCGCGCTCTCCCCCGCGGGCCAGGTCGAGGGCGCCCGCGCCGTCGTCATGCAGCGCCGCGTGAGCCCGGCGGGCTTCGTCCCCGCGGTGATGCCCGCCGCCCCGGCCGCGCGCACCCTGAGCGTCACCGCCACCCCGGGTCGCGGCGCGGCGATGGGCAACCCCAGCGTGCGCGTGGGCACCCGCCTCGCGCTGCGCATGGACGGGCCCATCGCCTCGATCAGCGGCGCCGGAACCCGCGGCAACACCATCTCGATGGTGCTCCCCGGGCGCCGCTCGCTCGACCTCGCGGCGAGCCTCGTGCGCATGGACGCCCGCATCCTCAACGCGGGCGTGATGAACCGCGCCGCCGGGGCCGAGCTCACGCTGCGCTTCCGCGACGCCGCGCCGCCCTTCTTCGCCCACGCCCGGGGCAACACCCTGGAGGTCATCCTCGGCGCCACCCCGGGCGCCGCCCGGCGCCCCGCCGCCGCCCCGGTGCTGCGCGTCTCGCGCCGCTGAGACCCGCTCCCCGCCCCCTGATCCTTGCCACCCCCGTGCGGGGTGTGGGATCACCCGCCCCATGAAGATCGAGACGCTCGCGATCCACGCCGGCCAGCACCCCGACCCCACCTCCGGCGCCGTGATGACGCCGATCGTCCTGTCGAGCACCTTCGCGCAGGATGGCCCTGGCAACCACAAGGGCTACGACTACTCCCGCAGCGGCAACCCCACCCGCGGCACCCTCGAAGCGTGCGCCGCGGCGCTGGAGGGCGCCCGCCACGGGCTCGCCTTCGCCAGCGGGTGCGCGGCCACCACGACCATCCTCCACACGCTCCGCCCGGGCGACCACATCATCTGCGGCGACGACGTCTACGGCGGCACCTTCCGCATCATCGACAAGGTCATGGGCCCCATGGGCATCAGCGCGACCTTCGTCGACATGACCGACCTCGCGCTCACCGAGGCGTCCTTCCGCCCGGAGACGAAGATGGTCTGGCTGGAGACGCCCTCCAACCCGATGCTCAAGGTCTTCGACATCGAGCGCGTGTGCGCCATCGCCAGCCGCAAGGGCGTGCCGGTCATCGTCGACAACACCTTCGCGACCCCGATGATCCAGCAGCCGCTGGGGCTCGGCGCCACGGCGGTGGTGCACTCCAGCACCAAGTACCTCAACGGCCACTCCGACGTCGTCGGGGGCCTGGTGATGACCAGCGACGACGAGTTCGTCCAGAAGCTGCGCTTCCTCCAGAACGCCATGGGGGCGGTGCCGTCGCCCTTCGACTGCTTCCTCGTGCTGCGCGGCCTGAAGACCCTGCCCGTGCGCATGGACCGCCACGCCGCCAACGCCCAGACCCTCGCCGCGTGGCTGCGCCGCCACCAGGACGTCGCGCGGGTGTACTACCCCGGCAACGACGATCACCCGCAGCGCGAGCTCATCCGCCGGCAGATGAAGACGCCGGGGGGGATGATCTCCTTCGTCATCAAGGCCGCCGGGGGCACCGTGGCCGAGCGCTCGCAGAAGTTCCTGTCGGCGCTGAAGGTGTTCACCTGCGCCGAGAGCCTCGGCGGGGTGGAGTCGCTCATCGAGCTGCCCGCGGTCATGACCCACGCCTCGGTGCCCGCGGAGACCCGCGCGGCGCTCGGCATCGACGACGGGCTCATCCGCATCTCCGTGGGGCTCGAGGCGGTCGACGACCTCGTCGCTGACCTCGAACATGCGTTTTCCGCGTCGCACTGACGGACTGCGGTAGATTCCCGGCAACTCTCGTAACGACGTTCCTTGGAGGTTCAGTGGTGATGCAATCCTGGCGTGGGTTGGCGGTCGGTTCGCTGGTGGTGCTCGGGCTCGGCTGCGGCGACGACCCGGTGCCGACGACGGGGCAGGCCTTCTGGCGCGACGGGTGCCCCGCCACGATGACCGGGGCCAACTGCACCACCAACCGGCACTCGGTGCGCGGCAGCAACGGGTCGCCCACCGTCGACGTGCTCTGCAACGTGGTGCCCGTGGCGGGCGGCACCGCCATCACCTTTCGCGTCGCGGCCATCGAGCCCGGGCAGAACTTCTCCGAGTCCCTGGAGGGCCTCTTCGCGACGGGCCTGCTGCCCTCGGTGGGCGCCGAGCTGCGCCCCGGCGACGACGGCGGCTTCGTGCAGATCCGCGGCTCGGGCTGGAGCATCCCCGCGGGCAACGGCACCATCGGCGTGACCGGCGCCTGCCACGTCTTCATCGACCGCCTCAACGGCCAGAGCTTCAACGGTCGCATCAAGTGCAACAACGTGCAGGACGACCTGTCGCCGCCGCGCTCGCGCTTCGTCGACGGCTACCAGCCGCAGACCGTGAGCGACGAGTTCGCGGAGTTCAACTTCACCAACTGCACCGCGATCCCCTGAGCGCTACACCACCGCCATGTCACGATCCAATCCGCCTTCCCGGAGCGCGGCGGGCCTCAAGGTCCTGCTGCTCGAGAACGTCCACGCCAGCGCGCACGAGCTCCTGCTCGACGCCGGCTGCAAGGTCGACGCGGTGCCGAGCGCCCTCGGCGAGGACGCCCTCATCGAGCGCCTCCGCGGCGTGCACGTGCTGGGCATCCGCAGCAAGACCCAGGTGACCGCCAGGGTGCTCGCCGCCGCCCCGGCGCTGATGTCCGTCGGGTGCTTCTGCATCGGCACCAACCAGGTGGCGCTGCGCGACGCGCACGACATCGGCGTGCCGGTGTTCAACGCGCCCTTCAGCAACACCCGCAGCGTCGCGGAGATGATCATCGCCGAGGTGGTGATGCTCGCCCGCCAGCTCGGCGACCGCGCGCGCGAGGTGCACGCGGGCCGCTGGCGCAAGGTGTCCGCGGGCTGCGTCGAGGTCCGCGGCAAGACCCTGGGCATCGTCGGGTACGGCCACATCGGGTCGCAGGTCGGCGTGCTCGCCGAGGCGATGGGGATGCGGGTGGTGTCCTTCGACGTCGCGACGAAGCTCCCGATGGGCAACACGCAGACCCTCGCCACGCTCGAAGAGCTGCTCGCGGTGTCGGACTTCGTCACGCTGCACGTCCCCGCGACGCCGCAGACCGAGCTGATGATCAACGGCGAGGCCATCGCGCGGATGAAGAAGGGCGCGATGCTGCTCAACGCCAGCCGCGGCACCGTGGTCGACCTCGACGCGCTCTCCCGCGCCCTGCGCGACGGGCGCCTCGGGGGCGCGGCGATCGACGTCTACCCCGAGGAGCCCGAGGAGAACGGCGAGGGCTTCGCGTCGGTGCTCCAGGGGGCGCCCAACGTGATCCTGACGCCGCACATCGGCGGCTCGACGCTGGAGGCGCAGGCCAACATCGGCCGCGAGGTGGCCACGAGCCTGGTGCGCTACCTCGACGTGGGCAGCACCGTCGGCGCGGTGAACTTCCCCAACCTGGAGATGGCCCCCACCGCGGGCTCGCACCGGCTGCTCAACGCGCACCGCAACGTCCCGGGCGTGCTGCGCGACGTCAACCGCATCGCCAGCGACCTCGGCGCCAACATCCGCGCGCAGATGCTCGCGACCGACGCGACGCTCGGCTACCTGATCATGGACATCGACCAGGACGTCTCCGCGGCCCTGGCCGACGCCATCGGCGGCCTCGGCACCAGCATCTGCACCCGCGTCGTGTACTGACGGGCGGTGGGGCTCAACCTCGTGGCGCCAGAGGACGACCCGGTGGCCGTGCGCGACTACCGCGACCCCATGCGGATCATCGGGCACGTCACGCGCCGCGGCGCGCGGGTGAACGTGGCGCTGCACGCGGGCGAGGCCCACGCTGTCGCTGGCGGCGCCGGAGGTGACGGACGACCACATCCGGCTGGCGGTGGAGCGCTGCCTCACGAGGCCCATCGGGTTGTCGTCGCCGGGGCTCGTCACGACGCGCCACCAGAGCAGCGGCCTAAGTACGATGTTGAGTACACCGAACAGGCCGAGCGCGAGGTGCAGCCGAGAGCGCATCGCCGGGTGATGCCCGACCGCCGCCCCGCGGTCACCCCGCCCGCTGCCGCCGCGCCGGGCCCCGACGTTGCACTGCGCGCACCCGGTCGAGGCGCCCGGTGGGCACCACCCGCTCCCCCACGATGACCGCCGTCTCCAGCTCGCCCGGGTCGACCGCCGCCGTGAGCCCGGTGGCGTCGTCGTCGAGCACGAGGTCGCCGCCGCGCGCGAAGGGCGTGAGCGCCGGCAGGCACACGACGCCCGGCGCCCACGCGAAGGCCATCACCTTGGTGCGAGCCCCCGCCGCGTCGCGTAGCACCAGCGCCGGGTGGTGGTGCCCGATCACCACGCGACCGCCGCGGCCCCGCGCGAGCGCCCGCTCGGAGCGCAGCGCGTCGAGCGCGTCGCCGTGCACCGCCGCGTGGCGACCGAAGGCCCAGCGCGCGCACACCGTGACGTCGCGCCCGAAGAGGGCCGCGTCGAGGCCGCGGTCGTGGTTGCCCGGGATGAGCACCGCGGCGCAGCCGTCGAGCGCGGCCAGCAGCCGGTCGAGGGCGCTCTCGCCGTCGGCCGAGGGGCGCAGCGACGCCGCGCCGTGCACCACGTCGCCCGCGATCACCACGGTGGCCGGGTCGAGGCGCGCGCGAAGCCCGGCGATGCGCGCCAGGAGCTCGCCGTCCCCGACGCCCGGGAGCAGGTACCCGCGGCCCTGGAGCGCGCGCACATAGCCCGCGTGCACGTCCGCGATCACGAGCGTGCGGGTGGCCGGGTCGAAGAGCCCGCCGGGGGCCACGCAGCAGAGGCCGTCGTCGAGGGTCAGCACCGGGGCCTCATCCGGTCGTCGCCAGGGTCGCCTCGAAGAGGCGCTTCGCCGCGTCGAGCAGGGCCCGCTCGGGGTCGTCGCCGCGCACGGCGTCGCGGTCGACCCAGGTGCGCGCGGGGATGCTCAGCGGCGACGGACCATCGAGCCGGTGCAGGTGCCAGCGCCGCCGGGTGCGCTCGGCGAGGGCCTCGACGGCGCGGTCGCCCTCCAGGGAGGTCCAGAGCGTGTGGTCGAGCGCGCGCAGCAGCACGTGCCCCGGGTCGTGCTTGCGTAATACATCGTGGAGTAAGCCGGGGGTCGCCGCGCCGGGCCGGGCGTCGGGCAGCCAGAGCTGGGCCACGCGCGCCACCTCGCGGAAGTACGCGCCGCTCAGCACCCCTTCGGCGAGGGCGCCCATGGCGTCGGCGCGCAGACCCTCGGGCGACAGCCATCGGGCCAGGGTCTCGGGCGACGCCTCCGCCAGCGAGGCGCCCGCGGTCACGCACACGGCCTCGTCGAGCGCGCACACGCTCGCGGCCTCGCCGGTGTCGTCGCGGTAGCGGGCGGCCACGGCGCGGGCGATGAGCTCGTTGGCCATCGCGCCCGCGAAGGTGAAGGCCACGAGGTGGGCGCGCTCGCCGTCGCGGTGCAGCTCCACCACGAAGCGGTCGACACCGGGGAGCGACGCCCGCCGCGCCTGCGCCCGGAGCAGGGCGCCCACCGCGCGGGCCGTCACCTCGTGCACGCCCAGCAGCGCCGCGACCCGCGCGGTGAGCTCCAGCGCGTCGAGGTGGGCGAGCGCCCCGAGCTCCGACCACAGGGCCTCGACGGCGTCGGCCACCTGGGCGCTCTGGGCGGCGCGCTGGCCGTGCCACGCCGGGAGCGCCCGCTCGGGGCCGCGGTCGGGGCGTACGCACACGGCGTCGCTGGCCCGCGCGACCACCTTCCACTTCTGGCCGCCCAGCACGAAGCGGTCGCCCACCTCCAGGGAGACCGCGAAGCGGCCCTCGAGCTGGCCCACCACCCTTCGGCCGTGGCGCACCTCCACGGTGACCTCGCCGACGATGGTCCCGATGCCCTGGCGGTAGCGCCGCTCGGAGCGCTTGCCGCTGATGGCCCAGCGCTCGCCGTCGGTCACCGCGCGGGCCATCTCGGGGTACGCCGCGAGGGCGTCGCCGCCGTGCGCGAGGTAGCCCAGCACCTGCTCGAGGTCGGCCGCGGTGAGCCCGCGCAGCGAGCGCGACGCCCG
>CAIOSS010000551.1 GCA_903860995.1 uncultured delta proteobacterium
CTCCTGGGGGGGGGGGCGTGGTGGTCGGACTCGTCGCAACGACGATCGCCTTCGCTCCCCGTTGCAGGCCGCAGGCCGCGCAAGATGTGCTTGTTCTAGCGTTCGTTTCGCGAGGCCGTCGGCGCGCCCGCGGGCGTCAATTGCGCCACAGTCGGGCGCCCGCGGTGGCGCCGCTCCGCCTCACCGCCGGGCCCGTCGCTCGCTCGCCTCGGTCAGCATCCCGTGGAGCTCGTCGCTCCGCGGCTCCCAGCCGTAGCGCGCCTCGACCCGCTGCCTCGCCGCCGCGGCGATCGCGTGCCCGCGCGCCCGGTCGTGCAGCAGCGCCAGGACGGCCTCGGCCATCGGCGCGCCGTGCTCCCCGAAGGGCGCCACCACGAGGTGCGTCCCCGGCTCCGCCTCGATGCCCTCCGCCGCCGCGGGCGAGCACACCACGGGCACGCCCATGGCCATCGCCTCGAGCACCTTGTTCTGCACCCCGCGGGCGACCCGCAGCGGGATGATGCACACCGCGCAGCCCCGCACGTGCCCGCGGATGTCGTCGACGTACCCGGTGACCGTCACCCCGTCGACCGCGGCGAGCGCGCGCACCTCCGCGGTGGGCCGCGAGCCCGCGATGACCACCCGGAAGCCCGGGTACCGGGCCCGCACCCGCGGCAGCACCTCGCGCACGAGGAACACCGCCGCCTCCACGTTGGCGTGGTAGTCCATTGCGCCGAAGAACACCGCCGACGCGTCCTCCGCCGGCGCCGCGGCGGGGCTGAAGTAGTCCGTGTCGACCCCGTTGGCGAGCGTGCGCGCGTCGCAGCCCGGCGCGATGGCCGAGAGCAGCACCTTCTCGCGGTCGGCGGTGACGGTAGAGATCACCGCGCGCCGCGCCACCTCGCGCTCGTACTGCTCCAGCGTGGCCGCCTCGCGGCGGTACACCGACCGCATCGGGAAGCTCGCCTCCTCGGCGTACGCGCGCCATTTCGCCGAGTCGACGTCGACGAAGTCCATCACCAGCGGCACCTCGGGGTGCCGCAGCGCGTACGGCGCCATCGAGCTGCTCTCGGCCAGGATGGCGTCGGGGTTGAGCTCGCGCACCGCCCGGTCGACCGCCGTCTGCAGCCGGGCGCTCCCGAAGACCGAGAGCGTCATCGGCCGCCACCCGAGCATCCACGGCAGCGCCTTCACCTTCTGCCAGCGCAGGTCGATCGGCTCGAGGGTCACCGAGGCGAAGTGCCGCCGCAGGCGCGCCGCGTGCGCGAGGTCGGACGGCGGCTCGGCGAAGGCCATCAGGTGCAGCTCGCAGCGCTTCGCGAGCCGCGTGAGCAGGTGGTGCGTGCGGATCTTGTCGCCCTTGTCCGGAGGAAACGGCGTGCGGTGCGTGAGCGCGAGCACCCTCATGACGGGCGCACCCAGGTCCTGCTCAACGGGTCGCGCCGGCGCAGGATGCGCGCGGGGTTTCCGCCCACCACGCTGTCGTCGGGCACCGCGTCGACGACCACCGACCCGGCGGCCACCACGCAGCGGTCGCCCACGTCGGCGAGCACCAGCGAGCCGTTGCCGAGCCAGGTGTTCTTCCCGATGCGGATCTGGTCGTAGCGGCCCGGCTGCTCCTGCACCGGGGCGTCGGGGTCGTCGAATCCGTGCTGGTTCTTGCCCGACAGCACGTGCACGTTGGAGCCGAGGGTGACGTGCTCGCTCAAGAGCGCGCGCCCGATGCTGCAGCTGGCCCCGATGTACACGCCCTTCGACACCACGGCGTCGGGCGTCGAGAAGGTCGTCCCCCACTGGATGCACGAGTCCGGGTGGCACTCCGCCAGCACGGCCCCGTAGAAGGCCCGGCGCACCAGCTGCCCGGTGAGCCCGGGCACCATCGCCAGCGCCTGCGAGTAGCCCGCGAAGAGCGTGCGCAGCCGGTGTTCGTCGGTGCCGCGGGTCTCCGCCCGAAACGCCACCACCAGGGGCAGCACCGCCCCGCGCGCCGCTGCCAGCGCCACCATCTTCACCATCCGTCGCGCGTCCATCGGGTGCTCCTCGCTACGCCTCTGGGGCCCTCAACGAACCCCGAGCGTGGAATACAAAGCCAGGTATCGTTCGGCCCGCCGGGCGGGGTCGTGCCGCTCCGTCGTCCGGGCCCGCGCCTGGGCCACCCTGCGGGCGCGCTCGTCGGGCCGCGCCACGCAGTCGACCACCGCGTCGGCCAGCGCCTCGGCGGACTCCGGCGCCACGATCCAGGCCATCTCGCCGTCGTCGGCCACCTCGGGTACCCCGCCGACACGCGTCGCGACGACGGGCAGCCCGAGGGTCATCGCCTCGAGCAACGCGTTGGGCATCGCCTCCGAGCGCGACGGCATCACCAGCACGTCGCTCGCCTTGTAGACCACGCCAACCTGCTTCTGGTGCCCGAGGAACCGGACCGCAAGCCCGAGCCCGAGCTCCCTGGCGAGCGCCTCCAGCATCTCCCGGTCGGGCCCGTCGCCGGCCAGCGCGAAGGTCACCTCCGCGCCCCGGGCCCGCGCCATCGCGAGCGCGCGCAGCGCGAGGTCCTGCCCCTTCTCATGCGACAGCCGGCCCACCACCGCCGCGACGAACGCGTCGTCGGGCAGCCCCAGCTTCGCGCGCGCCTCGGCGCGGCTCATCGGCGTGGAGATGTCCCGCGCGTCGACCGCGTTGGGGATCACCACCACCCGATCGGGCGCGACGCCCTCGTGCACCACGATGTCGCGCGCGCTCTGCGCCACGGCGACCACCCGGTCGGCCCGAGGCAGCGACCACGCGTCGATGCGGTGGTAGCGCTTCACCTTGTCGTTCTCGGCGGTCCACCCGTGGTGGTGCCCCACCCACGGCACCCGGCGCGCCGCGCGCACGGCCATGGCGATGAGGTGCGGCTTGTACGAGTGGCTCTGCACCGCCCGCGCGCCGATGCGCCACGCGATGCCCAGGGCCCGGGCCACGATGGCGGGGTCGTAGGCCCCGCGCTCCTGGATCTCGTGGACCGTGAGGGCGCCGCCGGAGAGCTCGTCGAGCGGGGGCACCGGGCCGGCGCCGCGGCCCCGGAGGATGGCGACGTGGAGGCGCACCTCCGGCGGCAGCGCCCGGGCGAGGTGGATGAGCCCGCGCGCCGGCCCGGTGACCACCGGCGCGTCGAGGAAGGACAAGACGACCGTCGGAGCCATGCTCCCTCAGTCGACCTTCGGCGTGTTGGGGGCCTGCGGGCCGAGGTACTGCGACGGCACGCCGCCCGCGTCGACGACCCGCACCGCCGCGCCCGCGTCGGGCGGGGGGATGGCCCCCGGGGGGATGGGGCCCACCGGCGCCGTGGCCCCGCGGCCCTCGAGCACCACCGATCGGATGAGGCTGATCATGCGCTGCCGGCCCGCAAGGTTGGGGTGCAGCCCGTCGTCGGTGAGCGAGTCGGGGAGGTAGCCCTCGTCGTCGGCGAGCACCGACGCGTAGTCGAGGATCATGTCGCGGCGCATGCGCGCCTGGTCGCGCACCCACTCGTTGAAGCGGCGGATCTTCGGGGTCGCGGTGCCGTCGGCCTCGGCGCGGTCCCACGCCCGGGAGACCGGCACCGTGGTGGCGAGCACCAGCTTGACGCCGCGCGCCCGCACCTGGTCGGCCATCTGCGCGAAGTAGAACTGCGTATCCTCGAAGGGGGGCGCGTCGGGCAGGAGGTTGATCGCGCACATCTTGATCACCACCATCTCGGGCCGCAGCTCGAGGGCGTCGGGCTCGAGCCGCAGCAGCTGCTGCCACACCAGCTGACCGCTGTCGCCGCGGTTGATGAAGGGCACCCCGGGAAACTCCCCGGCCAGATCGAGCTGATCGGTGATGCTCGCCCCGAGGAACACCACCCGCCCCGCCACGACCCCCTCGTTGCGGAGCCGCTCGTTTTCGGCGCGGTAGCGCACCCGGTGCGCGGGGTCGCTGTGGAGGGCGAGCCAGCGTTCGTGCCAGGTGCGGGCGTCGCTTCGGTAGCGCCAGGCCTTGTAGGAGACGACGCCAAGGCCGGCGATCATCAGGGCCAGCGCGCCCTGGAGGAGGCGGTTCATCGTAGGCGATCACTCCTGCGTGCCAGGACGGATGCTCGACACGCGGTGGCCATCATGCCATATCGCCCGACCATGGCGGGTGCGTGAAACACCGCACGGAAGGAACGTTTCGGACCCACGATGGTTGCCTCAACCCTGGCCCTGGTGGTGGCGGTGCCCATGCAGCTCGCCGCGGCGGCGGGGGTCGAGCTCGCGGGGGGCTACGACTCCACCGTCCTCAATCAAAGCACGCTCACGTACGGTGATGGCGCCCTCACGCGCGGCGCGGTCGACCTCCAGCTGGGTCACCGCGGCGAGACGGTGCGGCAGCTCCTTCGCACGCGCGGCGAGTACTATTTCACCGCGGGCGAGGGCCGCAGCTTCGACCAGGGGGACTTCGTGTCCCTGACCCGCTACGCGCTGCACATCGAGCCCAGCGACGACTGGGCGATCGAGGGCGAAGGGTCGTACGCGCTTGGCCAGTCGTCGCTGCTCCTCGGCCGCGGCGGCAGCCCCTTCCTGTCGTTTCAGCGGGGCGTGTTCGGCGACTACACCGGGCAGGTGCAGGTGCGCCGCAACTTCTCCGAGACGTGGCGCGCCGCCCTGCTCGGCGGGGTGCTCGGCCGCCACGCGGTCGACATCCCCGACAACCTCGCCCGCAACAACATGCTTACCTTCGTGGGGGCCCTCGAGGTCTCCCACGATTTCAACGACGACAACGTCGGCATCGCGGCGGCGCGCACCGAGTACTTCCTCATCGACGGCTACGCCAACTGGGTGCCCCGCATCGTCGGCTACGCCGGGCTGCGCCACCTCTTCGGCGAGCACACCACGCTCACGGTCCTCGGCGGCGTCGACTCCCTCGGCGACCAGAACGACCCGTCGGAGTTCTTCGTCGGCCCCTACGCCAACGCCGCGCTCTCCATCGTCGTCCCGGAAGACCACCTCGCCTTCGGACTCGGCGCCCGCTACGAGTACGCCATCGTCGCCACCACCCGCTGCAACGTGATGGTGCCCGCGGGCGGCGCGTGCCCCACCTCGCAGGTCGGCTCCGGCGGCACCGGGCGCGTGCTGGGCGGCAACCTCAGCGCCCTCTGGCGCCCCGGCGAGGGGCACGTCGCCTTCACGGCCGACGTCAACGCCGACTACGGGCTCACGGAGAACGCCGTCCCGGGCTCGACCGGCACGACCATCACCACGCAGCAGGTCGCGAACTTCAACCTCTCGGCCCTGGCCGGGGTGCGCTTCGTGGTGGGCCGGCAGCTCTCGTTCTTCCTGCGTTACAACTTCCTGTATTCGAGCATCTCGCCGCGCACCACGGGCTTCTGCACGAACGACAGCGAGATCTGCAACGTGGTGCGCCACGTCGCGATGGCCGGCGTGACCTTCGCGCTCGGCAGCGAGGACGACGGCGTGACCGAGCCGCTCGTCCCCTACGAGGAGATGGAGGCCCTCGAAGACGCGCGGGGCGCCGGGGAGGTGCAGCGCTCCATCGAAAACCGGCTGTCGCAGGTGTACGGCTCGCGCACCAACATC
>CAIOSS010000552.1 GCA_903860995.1 uncultured delta proteobacterium
AACGCGGACTTCCTGCGCGCGCAGCCCGCGTCGGTGCTGGCGCTGGGCGGCGGCGGGATCCCCGAGGCGTCGGTCGCGCACGCGGGGCACTTCCTGCCGGTGTTCGCGAGCAGCGCGCCGGTGCCGGGCCTCGCGCCGCCCACGCCGACGCTGTGGGTGCACCAGCTCGTCGCGGGCGCGAGGGTGATGGGCAACGCGCCGGAGGGGGCGCTGGTCCGCTGCACCGTCGACCTGATCGTCCGCGGCGTCCCGCGCCCGTGGGTCGGGTGGACCGTCGCGCGCGGCGGACGCTTCGAGGCGGTGCTGCCGCTGCCGACGGGGCTGCGGCTGCCGACCATCCGCACGGGCGAGCGGTACCTGCTGCGCGTGGGCGACCGCGCGGTGGGGTCCTTCGCGCTGCCGATCGACGCCGTGCAGCGAGGCAGCGTGGTGGACGTGGGCGGGCGTGAACCCGTCGGACCGTTGTAGGCTCCCGCGGCACCCGCCGATGCCCGACACCTCGCCACTCCCATCGCGCTTCCTCGTGTTCGACCGGCCGGCGTGGGCGAAGCTGCGCGACCACACGCCGCTCACCCTCTCCGAGCGCGACCTCTCCGAGATGCGCAGCCTCGAAGACGCGGTCTCCATCGCCGAGGTCGAGGAGATCTACCTCCCGATGTCGCGCCTCCTCACGCTCCACGTGATCGCGACGCGGCAGCTCCACCTCGCGTCGCAGACCTTCCTCGTCGACAGCGCCGCGAAGGTGCCGTTCATCATCGGGCTCGCGGGCAGCGTGGCCGTGGGCAAGAGCACCACCGCGCGCATCCTGCGGGCGCTGCTGTCGCGCTGGCGGGGCACACCCTCGGTCGACCTCGTCACCACCGACGGGTTCTTGTTCCCCAACGCGGTGCTCGCGGAGCGCGGGCTCATGCACCGCAAGGGCTTCCCCGAGAGCTACGACCGGCCGCGGCTGGTGCGCTTCCTCGCCGACATCAAGGCCGGGGCCCCGTCGGTCGACGCGCCGGTCTACTCGCACCAGCAGTACGACGTCGTGCCCGACTGCCAGCAGACGGTGCGGCAGCCGGACGTGGTCATCGTCGAGGGGCTCAACGTGCTCCAGGCCCCGCCCGAGCGCGGCGACTCGCATGTGTTCGCTTCGGACTTCTTCGACTTCACCATCTACGTCGACGCCGACGAGGCCGACATCGAGCGCTGGTACGTCGACCGCTTCCTGCGGCTGCGCGACACGGTGTTCCGGGACCCGCGGTCGTACTTCCACCGGTACGCCGCGCTCGACGAGGCGCAGGCGCGGGCCACCGCCGCGGGCATCTGGGCCTCCATCAACGGCGTCAACCTCCGCGAGAACGTCGGGCCCACCCGCATGCGCGCGCACCTCATCCTGCGCAAGGGCGCCGACCACGCTGTCGAGCAGGTCCAGCTCCGGCGGCTGTAGCGGGAGGGGTTACCCGACCAACGCCCTGTCTCGTCAAGCCCCGCCGTCGCCCAGAGACGGCCGGCACGGCGGGTCCTCCGCTCCCGGTCGCGCCTGACGTGCCTCGACGCGTGCACGAGGGCGCACCCCGGCGGGTCGAGACTGGCCTTCGTTGCGCTCGTTCGAGAAGGTGTGCCGGACGCGGGTGCTACCGGACGCGACGGTGACGCGGGAGACGTACTAGTACCGCGTCGCAGGAGTTCTGACGGGTTGAGCCAGGCTGCCTCGGAGGATAAGAACCGCAAGGGTCGCAAGGGTCGCAAGGGGAGTTCCGCCGGCGCTGGCGCTGCCGCATCGGGTTCGCC
>CAIOSS010000553.1 GCA_903860995.1 uncultured delta proteobacterium
AGGTTGACGCGCACGTACTGGACCTGCGTGCCGCTCATGCCGAGGAGGGCCTGGGCCTTGGCGTGGCTGGTGGACGAAATGCGGGTGTTCATCCCCTGCGCGCCGATGCCCGCGGAGCCAACGTACGACTGGTTCCCGTTGGTGATGATGTAGATCCCAGGATCGTCGGGCAGGCCCGCGGGGGCCGGGATCCAACCCCACGGGTCGACCCACACCAGCGGATCGCGCACGTAGGTACTCGTTCCGCCGACCCCGTTACTGACGCCCTCGCGGCGCTGTGGTTTGCGCGTGCGCGCACGATCGCGCCGGCTCGGGCGGCGTGATATCGAGCGTGGCGGTGACGCCCGACCTCGACCTCTTCGTGCAGCGCCTTCGTCTCGTGGAGGCGGCCTCTGTGGCTGATGTGGTGCCGGCGGGTCCCGACGTGGCGAGCTGGGTACGCGCCCGACTCGCGGAGACGCGCGCGCGTGAGCCCGACGTCGAGGTCATCCTGGCCTTCACGAGCGAGCCCCTCGCGCGCGTCTTCCTCCTGCTGTGCCGACGCTACGGCATCGACGTCTACCGCCGCTCCATGCGCCGCGACGCGCGCGTGATGGTCCGCGTTCCGGAGAGCTTCGAGCAGACCGTCCTGGGGCCTCTCTACACGGCCATCTCCGACGCCGTTGAGACGCACCTCACCGAGGTCACCAATCATTCGATGCGCGTCGCGTTCGAGCTAGACGTCACGCCCGGTCCGCGTACCGCGTGAGCGCGGCGCCCGCTCACGCCGCGCGAGTGACCGGCCGGAGCACCGCGCCGTCCACGAGCGGCCAGTCGAGCTCCCACGGCGCCGTGATGATTCTGCGCTGGTGCTCGTCGAGGGCCTCGAGTGTCTGCTTCCAGCACTTGGGCGCGAGCTCGAGCACGCGCGTCACGGGCCAGTGCGGCGCGAGGCGAAGCACCTGCTCCAGGTAGATCTCCGCGTTGAGGCCGTGCAGCGCGCACGACGAGATCAGCGAGCGGAACACGCAGTACCAGTCGAGGCCCGTCTCGTTCTCGAAGAACATCCAGTTGTCGCGTCCGAGCGCGACCTTGCGGAGCTCGGCCTCCGAGCCGTTGTTGTGAATGGGCACCCGGCCGTCGGCGAGGAAGTGGCGCAGCGACAGGCGCTGGTTGATGCAGTAGCCCAGGGCCTTGTCGATCGGCGAGCGCGTCTCCACGCGCGGCCTCTCGCGATCGACCCAAGCCTCGAACAGGTCGACGACCGGCGCGGACTTCTCGCGCCGTATCCGTTGACGCTCGGCGGGCGAGAGGTCCTGGGCGAGCGCCTCGATCTCGAAGAGCTTCCCGATCATCGCGATCGCCTGCATGGCGCGCTCGCGGTCGGTGGCGATGGCCTTGTAGAAGTAGCGGCGCGCGTGGGACCAGCAGCCCGCGTCGGTCATGCCCTCCTCGCGATAGAGCACCTCGTAGATGCCGTGGGCGTCGGAGAGGAGCGTGCCGTGGAAGCCGTCGAGCATCGCGCGCACGGCGAGGCCGGTGTGCTTCGCGGTGTGCCGGAACACGATGTGGCCGTGGTCGGCGAGGAAGACGAAGATGTGCGCGTGGCGGCAGCTGCCCTTGGCGCGCACGGGCGCGCCGGTGGCGTCCGTCGCGATGACGTTGGAGTAGGTCACCCCGTCGATCATCATCGCGTCGACGATGCGCCGCGTGCAGTCGTAGGCGGCCTCCAGCCAGTTGCACTGCGTCGACCGCGGGATGCGGAATCCGCGGCGGTCGCTGATGTGCTCCTGGCGGTGCAGCGGCAGCGAGTCGTCGTACTTGGAGACGATGCCGTGCGCGATCGCGCTCGCGTCGCCCATGATCGACGGCCAGACGCCCTCGGGCAGCGGCGCGGTGACGATCTGCACGGACGGGACCTCGCCCGCGAGCTGCTGGGCCACGGTGGGCGCCGGCGCGTCGCTCCGACGGACCCAGGTGCGACGCACGATGCGCAGCCGCTCGAAGCCCCCGCGCGGCAGCGCGAGGCGCTCGCTGTACTCGACGTCCATCAGATCCCAGCCCACGCCGCCGTCGGCGAGCACCTCGGGCGGATCGAGGATGATCTCGCGCACCGGCAGGTTGGTCAGCGAGAGCTTGCGACGTCCGTGGCCCTTGCGGGGCTTGCCGTCCCCGCCGCTCGGGGACCCTGCCCGGTCGCCCTGGAGCGCCCCAGCAGCCGCGCTCGCGGCGTCGGACTCGTCCTCGTTGCGCGGCGATGCCGCCTCGCCCCCGGTGGCTGCCTCGCGCGCAGTCGTCTCGCTCGTGTCCTCGGAGGAGGCGTTTGCGGCCGGGGTGTCGGTGAACGACTCCAGCACGTGCTCGAATGCCAGCTGCAGCTCGTCGCGCGCGACCCGCTCGGGGCGATGCCCCTGGAGGCTCGCGGCGAGCTCCATGTACCGGGTCAGGTCGCCCTGCTGGAGCACGTTGAGCTTCAACGCTTCGCGGAGCTGCTCGCGAAGACGCGTCACCTCGAGGGTGAGCTCGCCGATGCGCACGCGGGCACGACGAAGCTCTTCGCTCCCCTCGTTGCACCGCTCGCACACGCTCGCCGCCATCGCGCGGGAATACATGGTCATGTATTCGTGACGCGCAAGAGGCGCGCAGTGATGATGATGTTTTTTCTTCAGCGAGGGAGGCCGAGCGCGCGACGCGCGTCTCGCAGCGCGGCGGTGTCGATGCCATCGAGCAGCACGTCGAGCTCGCGGCGCTCGATGCGCACGCGCGCGGCGCCGGGCGGGACGGCGAGCGGGACGCGGAAGGTGCCGCGCGAGAGACGCTTGTAGTGAATCCACAGGCCCGAGGCGTCGCGCGTCAGAATCTTCACGTGCGTGCGCTGGCGGTTGTGGAAGATGAAGAGCGCGTCGCCGCGCGGCTCGTCGCCGAGCTGCTCGCGCACGATCGCCGCGAGCCGGTCGAAGGACAGCCGGAGGTCGATCGGGACGCTGGCGACGTAGATCTCGCGCGCCGCCCCGATCATGGCCGCCCTCGCTTCGTCGTGAGCGTGGCGAGGACCGTCACGAGATCGGCACCGGTGAGGGCGCCCCGCACCGAGAGCCGCTCCCCGGACGCGGTGGTCAGCTCCCAGCCGCCATCATCAACTGCGACGCGAGAGCGCTCGACGACCTCGTCGATGACGTCGACAGGCACGAGGCGCGGAGGCCCCGCGGGTGGGCCGACTCCTTCGGAGTCCGAGCCGAGCCGCCACTTCCACCAGGTGAGCGTGCGCGGGTTGACCCGATGCGCCGCGCCGAACGCGCGCGCCGACTGGCCACTGCGCTGCCACTTCCGAACGAGCCGCGCCCACTCGCAATGGGTGC
>CAIOSS010000554.1 GCA_903860995.1 uncultured delta proteobacterium
ACGGAGTTAGTCGAAGGCGCAGAGATGCTCCCGGACGGTCGAGTGCTCTCGTGGTCTGACGACCACACCCTGCGCCTCTGGGACGTGCAGACTGGCGCACCCATCGCCGTACTCGAGGGGCATACGGACTCGGTCAAAGGCGCACTGGTGCTGGAGGACGGACGGGTGCTCTCGTGGTCCTCAGACAACACCCTGCGCCTCTGGGATGGACAGACCGGCGCGCCCATCGCCGTGCTCAAGGGGCACACAGACTCAATGAAAGGCGCAATGGTGCTCGCGGACGGACGGGTACTCTCCTGGTCCTTCGACAACACCCTGCGCCTCTGGGACGTGCAGACCGGCGCGCCCATCGCCGTGCTCGAGGGGCACACGAGGTTAGTCGAAGGCGCAGAGATGCTCCCGGACGGTCGAGTGCTCTCGTGGTCTGACGACCACACCCTGCGCCTCTGGGACGTGCAGACCGGCGCGCCCATCGCCGTGCTCGAGGGGCACACGAGGTTAGTCGAAGGCGCACTAGTGCTCGCGGACGGACGGGCGCTCTCCTGGTCCTTCGACAACACCCTGCGCACGTGGGACCCGACAACCGGCACCGCCCTCGCCATATTCGTAGGTCACACGGATGCGGTCCGCGGCGCGACGCTGCTCCCCGACGGCCGCATCCTCTCGTGGTCTTCTGACAACACCCTGCACACGTGGGACCCGACGACCAGCGCCGCCCTCGCCACGTTCGCTTCGCTACCCGATTGGCGGTCTGACGACGGCGCGATCGCGCAAGCACGCCCTGGCGAGCGCGCCGCGCACCATGCCCTCCACACCGGTTTCAAGATCCTCGACGCGACGCCGGATCTCGCTGTGTTCTCGGGCGGCCGTCATTTGCGCATCTGCCGGTTCATCCCCTCGCGCGCGGACAGCCTCCGATGAGACTTCGCACAGACCGTGCGAAGATGCCATTCGACTGCAACGAACCGGAGCGGCCTCCGCATCTTCGTTCGTTCAACAAGGAGGGAGCCATCTTGCAAATCTTCGTCGCGACATCTCCTGAACAGGTCCCGGCGGGGATCGATCGATTCGTCTCCGTCGATGGAAGCGTACCCGGGTGGGCGCTCCGCTACGATCACCACGTCACGGGCGAGCGCACCAACCTGGACGCCATGCCGCCGGTGCTGGCGCTCGCGGACGAGGGCTTCGATGGCATCGCGACGACCAATGCCGACGCCGACGCGGTGGCGAGCGTGGTCGTGGCCCTCCTCGGTGGGCGTAAAGCCGTGCCCGAACAGGCGTATTCCATTCTGCAATCCGCATCGCACTGGTGCGACCATCTCCGACCCATGGATGGTCTCGGCGACGAGATCAACCGGCTCGGGCGCGGCCTGCTCGACCACATCGCCACGCGCCTCTCGGCCGCGCGCGGCGCCGACCGGAGCGCCTGCTTCAGCGCGCTGAGCCTCGAACTGCTGGACGACGTGCGAACCGGGCGACCGCTCCCCTTCCGCGACGGCTACGCGGCGCAGCGCGCGCGCTGCAGACCTCCTGCAAGCGGGCTGCATTCGCGTGGTCGGGGGCGTGGGCCTGATCGACCTGCGGGACGCCACCTCGCTCGACCCGGCCGCGGCGTATGAGCGCGTGGGGGCTCCGGTGGCGTTGTTCGTCTATCGCCACGACGACGGAAACCTCCGCTACACCGTCGGCGTCAACCCGTGGGTTCATAGTGCGGGCGAGGAACCGGACCTGCTGCCGGTGATCGACGCCCTCGCCACCGCCGAGTTCGCCCACGGCCCGCCGGCGCTGACGCCCTCCCGACTGCCAGGCGCCGAGAACTGGGGTGGCCGCAGCGCGGCCGGCGGCTCCCCCTGGAACTACGGCTCTCGACTGTCCATCGAGGAGGTGTTGTCGATCGTCGCCGCGGCGCTTCCGGGCGTGTCGGTCCGCGAGTCCCCCTCTACGTCCCAAGGAGCCCCGTGAGCACAACATTGCCCGTGACCCCGCCCGAGCATCGTGGCCAGTTGATCGTCCATGAGTACACTCTTCAGTTGATCAGTGTCTTCTCTGCCGAGCCGAGCGAAATCGCCCGCATCGCGGCAGCTTCGGAATGGAAGCCCTTGAGGGTCGATCACAAAGCCACAAGAGAATTTCTGATCGACCAGTACACTCCCGAGTTTCGGAACACCATGTTCCTGGACGAATCCGACGAACCCGCCATCCGTCGCTTCGAACGGACCTGGAAAGACGAAGAAACTCGAGCGAATTTCGACCTGGTTCTCAAGAGCTACCCAGGCAGGCCCGTGGACCCGCCGATCCCTTTCCGGCTCCACCGGGCGCGCGTTTTCGCCTTCGAGGGCGCCCTCGGCAATCTGGGTTTGTTCGTCATCGACGTTCGCCACCGCGGTTCGCCGGTGCGGCTCAGCGACCTCTCGGCCCTGGGGAATGGCCTCCGAATCTTCACAAGCGATCTCCGACCCGCCGGCGGCGGCAAGGAGTTGACGGTGAAGGACCTCATCCAGGAGCACGTGCTGCCCGCCATCGAGGTGCGCGACGACGCGGTCGTCAATGCGTACTCCGGGTCCAAGTTGAAGACCTTCCTCGCGGTCGATCTCGGCCAGACGGAGCATCCAGACGTCGTCCGCGATCTCCTCTACGACCTCGGATGCTTTACCCCGGTAGGCTCGGCCCACGGCGACACCCCCTTTACTCCCTCGGACGAGTACCTCGAGTCGATCGTAGCCCAGGGCGTCAGGCCGTTTCGCAACTATCAGGCACTGACCCTGCTCGACTCGTTTGTCGCGGTCGGTTCGAACTTGCTTCGGCAGCCCTACCAGCGCGCGACCTGGGACGACACGTACCTCCGAATCTACGTCTACAACCTGTATGTGAAGTTTCGTTGCCAGCAACTCATGGCAGACCTGCACCGCACCGCCTCGCGGGAACGCGAGCAATGTCGACGCTTCATGGTCAGTTTTGATGTCTCTCGCATCTCCTACAATTTTCTACCGAGCCTCATTCATGAAGACATGCGGCGGGGACTGCAGATCGAGGAGGAGATTGAGGCGCTGCGCAAGCACGTCGAGGGCCTCTCCAAACTCATCGACGAGGATTACCAGAAGCGTACGGCGGCGCTGCTCGGCACGGTGTCGGTGCTCGGCGCACTGCAGGGAGCCCCAACC
>CAIOSS010000555.1 GCA_903860995.1 uncultured delta proteobacterium
CGGCACGAGGTCGACCACCTCGACGGGCTGCTCTTCGTCGACCGCATGGTCGACCCGAAGACCTTCACCACCTGGGGCGAGTTCGAGCGCCACCACCAGCGCCGCCTTCGTCGAGCGCGCGAAGGCCCTCGTGGCCCGCTTCAGGGAGTGAGTCGGCTGCGGCCATCACCTCCCGACGACGGCGGTGATACGGTGAGCCCCATGAGCGCCGCCGAGAAACTCCTGCTCACCTACGACGACTACCTCGCCCTGGAGCGCGCGAGCGCCGACAAGATGCAGTTCGTCGACGGGGTCGCCTACGCGATGGCCGACGGGACACCCGCCCATGCGCAGTTGAGCGTCTCCGTGTCCGGCGCCCTGCTGACCCTCGTGCGACCGGGCCGCGGGACGTGCTCGGTCTTCAGCAGCGATCTGAAGATCCACGTCCCGGCTTCGGGAAACAGCTACTACCCCGACGTCTCGGTCGTGTGCGGCCCGATGGAGACGGCGCCGGAAGACCCCAACGCCCTCACCAACCCGACGCTACTCGTCGAGGTGCTCTCCGACTCCACCGAGCTCTTCGACCGCGGCAAGAAGTTCAAGGACTACCAGCGTCTCCCGTCGCTCCGGCACTACCTTCTGGTCAACCAGGACGAGGCCCGCGTCGAGCACTACCGCCGCAACGACGACAACACCTGGACGCTCTCCAACGCCGAGGCCGGCGGCGCGGTGCGTCTCCCCGACCTGGGGGGTGACCTGCTCGTCGACGACCTCTACCAGGCGATCGACCGGGTCCGCCCGTAGCGAGCGCCTGTCCAAGGCAGCGTCCCGTGATCTCCTGCCAACGCTCGCGGGAGCGGGTACTACGGGCAATGGTTTCTCTGTAAACCCGAGCGAAGCCGTGCCGACGACGGCGCCCCGTGGGTTCGCCTACATCCCCCGAACCCGCAACCTCATCGTCGCCGGCCTCGCGCCCGTGCTCGCACTCCTGGCGCGGGGGAGGCCGCTCGCCCCCGCAGGCCACGCGACGAGGCCAAGACGGCGTCCCGGGAGCTCTTGGCAGCGCTCGCGGGACGGTGTCCTGTTGATCATAGGTGTTCCTGTAACTGGAGCGGATCCGTGCCGCCGAGGGTGCCGCGTTGGTTCGCCTATCCTCTCAAGGTACCGACGAGCCCGTCGCCGCGCCCTGAAGGACGCGGCAACGCGTGCAGCATTGAAGCCCGCAAGCGGGCTGGTCACCATACCTGGGCATCGTACAGGCCGTTGCGGCCTTCATCGCTGCACGCGTTGCCGCGTCCTTCAGGGCGCGGCGACGGGCTCGTCGGCACCTTGAAAGGGATGGTGCCTGGACCCCAGGGGGCCAACGGTCAAAGTCGGGTTCTTCCGCGCCACCTTGGGCTCGGTTCTGTGGTAGCCGGCGGGGGAGGAGACCTGTGAAGGACCATATGAAGAAGACGCTAGGACAGTGGGGGTGGCTGGTGCTGGTCGCGGGCTGCGGCGGGGATCCTTTGCGGCCTGCGGACGTGGGGACGACGAGCGACGTGGACGTCGCGCGGTCCGACAGCGGCGATGTAGTGGACGCCACGTTGATGGACACTCCTTCGCTGGATGCGGCGTCCGGGGACACGGCGGTCGTCGATGCCGGGTCGACTTCGGATGCGACGACGGTAGACACCGGCTCGGTGATCGACTCGGCCGTGGCCGACATGGGCACTCCGGTGGTCTGCGGCAGCGGCACGCACCTTTGCGGGACTAGCTGCGTGTCGGACACGGCGGTGACGTCGTGCGGGTCGTCGTGTACGGCGTGCGCGGTTCCGACGGGCGGGAGCGCGACGTGCGTGGGCGGCGTCTGTGGGCAGTCGTGTCCGAGCGGCGCGACGGTGTGCGGCGGGGCGTGCGTGCTGCTCGCGAGCGACGCCTCGAACTGCGGCGCTTGCGGCAACGCGTGCCCGTCGGGTCAAAGCTGCTCGGCGAGCGTCTGCGGGACGGTTTGCCCGGCGGGGACGAGCCTGTGCGGCACGGGTTGCGTGGCCCTCGGTGGCGCGTGCACGTCGAGCGGGAGCGGTGGCTGTGCCCAATCGGGGATGCTGGCGTGCAGCGCCGGGAGCGTGGCGTGCTCGGCCACGGCGCGGACCTCCGGGGCGTGCTCGTCGCCGGTCAGTGGTGTGTGCAACGCGATGGGTAACTGCGTCTGCGGCAGCGGCACGCACGTCTGTGGGAGCAGCTGCGTGTCGGACACGGCGGTGACGTCGTGCGGGACGTCGTGTACGGCGTGCCCAGTGCCGACGGGCGGGAGTGCGACGTGCTCCGGCGGCGCCTGCGGTCAGTCGTGCCCGAGCGGCACGAGCCTCTGCGGGAGCGCCTGCGTCGCGCTGACCACCACGGCCAACTGTGGGGCGTGCGGTCGGGCGTGTACCGTCGACCAATCGTGCAGTGGCGGCACGTGCGTGTCTGCTGGCGATGCGGGCACGGGCCCTTGTCCCGCGGGTATGGTGTACATCCCCGCGGGCAGATTCCAGATTGGCGATTCGGAAACGGCGAGCGCCAATGCGCAGCCTCCGCATAGGGTGACGCTGTCGGCCTACTGCATGGATCTGACGGAGGTGACGGTGGCGGCCTACCGAGGCTGCACGAGTTGCACGGCACCGACTGCGGGTACGACTAGTGGACCGTTTGATAAGTTTTTACCGGTAGTCGCCGCTTGGTGGTAACCCTCGGAGAATGAGGCGGCATCCCCCACGATTGGTCGAGTTGACTGGAGAGGATCGGCTGCTCCTGGAGC
>CAIOSS010000556.1 GCA_903860995.1 uncultured delta proteobacterium
GCCGACGCGCTCGGCCGCCGGCTCGACGCGCAGGCGACGGCCCTCGTGGCGCGCGGCGCGCTCGACGACGCCGCGGCGCTGCTCTCCCGCGCGGGGGGCGTAGGGTTCGCGTCCCTCGGCGCGGCCCTCGCGGGCTCGAGCTCGGCCCTGCGGAGCGCGCGCCGCCGTGCGATGCAGCGCACCCTCGCGGCGCTGGTGATCGCGCTGCTGCTCATCGCCGCGGCGGCGCAGGCGCTGATGCGGTGAGCGCTTCCCTCGCGGGGCTCACGGGGTATAGGCTGCGTGCCCGATGAGGTTTCGAGGACTCTTCGCGACGCTGGGCCTCTTCGGAACGCTGCTGGGCGGGGCGTCTTGCCTGGGCGAGATCGACGACTACACCCAGCAGCCGCTGGCGACGCACGTCACCGACTGGCGCGACGAGGTGATCTACCAGCTCCTGGTCGATCGCTTCGCCGACGGCGACACCGGCAACGACGTGCGCGTCGACCGCGGCTCGCTCGGGCGCTACCAGGGCGGCGACTGGCTCGGGGTCATCCAGCAGCTCGGGTACCTCCAGCGCCTCGGGGTCACCACGCTCTGGATCTCGCCCGTGGTGCGCAACGTCGACACCGACGCGGGCTTCGACGGCTACCACGGCTACTGGGCCTCCGACCTCACGCTGCCGAACCCCCATTTCGGCGACCTCGCGATGCTCCGCCGCCTCGTGCGCGAGTGCCACGCGCGGGGCATCAAGGTCATCGTCGACATCGTGACCAACCACATGGGTCAGATGTTCTTCTATGACATCAACAACAACGGTCGGCCCGATGAGTTCCTCGGCGGCAGCGGGGCGGTGTCGGGCTTCCAGAACCCCGGCGGCGCCTCCACCACCCTGTCGCGGGTGACCGAGTACGACCCCGACTACAACCTCCGCGGCCCGGTGCAGGCCTTCACCTCCCTCGGCCCGGCGGGCGACGCGCCCATCGTCTTCCTCAACATGCCCGAGATCTTCCGGGTGCCGCCGCGGTCCGACCTCCTGCCCTCGCAGGCCATCCTCGCGCGCCCGGAGGGCTACCACCGACGCGGTCGCATCACGACCTACGACAACGTCAACAGCCAGCCCGGCGAGCAGACGCTCCTCGGGGATTTCCCGGGGGGGCTCAAGGACGTCAACACCGAAGACCCGCGGGTGCGCCTCGCGATGGTCGAGGCCTACTGGCGCTGGGTCGAGCTCACCGACATCGACGGCTTCCGCATCGACACGCTCAAGCACGTCGAGCACGGGTTCTGGCAGTACTTCGGGTCGCAGATCAGGCAGCGCGCGACGCGGGCGGGCAAGCAGCGCTTCTTCATGTTCGGCGAGGCCTTCGACGGCGACGACCGGCTGGTGGGCTCGTACACCAACCCCAACGAGATGGACTCGGTGTTCTACTTCCCCCAGAAGTACCGGGTCTTCGACAACATCTTCCAGTGCGGCAACGGCAACACGCGGGACATCGAGGCGCTCTACACCGAGCGCCTGCGCAACTACTCCGCGATGCCGCAGCCGCAGGGCGTCGGGGTGCCGCCCACGCAGGCGCTGGTCAACTTCATGGACAACCATGACGTGTCGCGCTTCCTCTACGGAATGAACCCCACCGTGGTGGACGACATCCGCCGCGGCGACGGGCGCGACTGCTCATCGGGTCTGGTCAATGGCAACAACCCCGCGGACGTCGAGCGCTTCCGCCCGCGGATGCTGGCGGCGCTGACCTACCTGCTCACCGAAGACGGCATTCCCTGCATCTATTACGGCACCGAGCAGGAC
>CAIOSS010000557.1 GCA_903860995.1 uncultured delta proteobacterium
GTCGCTGAGGAGGTCGTCGTGTGGCGTGCCCGCGAGGCTCGCCCCTCCAGCGGGACCTTGCCGCCAGCGCGTCCGGCCGAGCCCGCGAACCCCTACCGGAACCGACCGGAGCCCGCGCTCACGCTCCCCGCGCCCCCGGAGCCCTACACGCCCGTCGTGCCGCCGATCGTGCTGCCCCACGCGCCGCGCACCGCGCCGCACCGGCGGAGCGAGCCCGCGGTGATCGCCGTCGCGGCTGCAACGGCGCCCATCGCGCAGGTCACTCAGGTCGCTCCCGCGCCCGTCGTCGCCCCTGCACCCGTCGTCGCTCCGGCCCCCGTCGCTCCGGCGCCCGTTGCGCCGGTGGTCGCGGTGAAGCCAGTGCTCCCGACGACGGCCCCCGGCACGCCGGGGCAGAACCGCATCGACCGCTTCCTGCGCCTCATGAACGACCGCGGCGCCAGCGACCTGCACCTCTCCGTCGGCCGCCCCCCCATCTTCCGCCTGAGCGGCCGCATGGAGCCGATCCGCTACCGCACGCTCGATCGCATGGATTTCGTGCACCTGCTCGAGCCCATCGCCCCGGCGCACCTCTGGCACGAGTTCGTGGAGACCGGCGACGTCGATTTCGCCTACGAGATCCCCGGGGTGTCGCGCTTCCGCGTCAACCTCTTCCGCCAGGAGCGCGGCGACTCGGCGGTGCTGCGCATCATCCCGACGAAGCTGATGACCGTGGCGCAGCTCGGGCTCCCGGAGTCCATCCGCAAGATCGTGCACCTGCGCTCGGGCCTGGTGCTGGTCACCGGCCCGACGGGCTCGGGCAAGAGCACCACCCTCTCGGCGATCATCAACGAGATGAACACCACGCGGCAGATGCACTTCGTCACCATCGAAGACCCGATCGAGTTCGTGCACCCCAACAAGAAGTCGCTGATGTCGCAGCGCGAGATCGGGCCGCACTCGAAGAGCTTCTCGACCGCCCTGCGCGCCGCCGTGCGCGAAGACCCGGACGCCATCCTCGTGGGCGAGATGCGCGACCTGGAGACCATCTCCATGGCGCTCACCGCGGCCGAGACGGGGGTGCTGGTCTTCGGCACCCTGCACACCAACTCCGCGGCCAAGACCATCGACCGCGTGGTGAACGTCTTCCCCGCCGACCGTCAGCCGGGGGTGCGCGGCACGCTGGCGTCGGTGCTCAAGGGCGTCGTGGCGCAGCAGCTGCTGCGCAAGAAGAAGGGCGGGCGCTGCGCCGCGGTGGAGATCCTCTTCGGCAGCAACGCGATGTCGTCGATGATCCGCGACGGCAAGACGCACCAGATCTCCGGGCTCATCAAGCTGGGCAAGAAGGAGGGGATGATCGCGATGGACGACGCCCTGAAGGCCCTGGTCGACGACGAGTCCATCGAGCCCCTCGCCGGGCTGGAGAAGTCCATCGACAAGGACGACTTCCGCAAGTGGCTGCGGGAGCGGGGGATCGCGACGCCGGACGACCCGCACTGACCGGTCACACGGCCTCGGCGCGCACGATGCCGTCCTTGTCGAGCACGAGGCGCAGGTGCGCGAGCTCCTCGGCCAGCGCGCCGCTCGGGCCCACCTGGCGCACCCGCATCAGCACGTGCACGTGGTAGACGCGCGGAAGGTCCTTCACCTCGAACCAGCCGCGGTTCACGTCGAAGAAGGTCACCCGGTCCTTCGGGTCGTCGAGGCGCAGCAGGAAGTGGCGCACGTTGACCCGCAGGATGTCCCGGATGCGATAGCCCTCGGGCAGCGCCTTCGACCCCTCGCGGTCGACCTCAAGCCGCTTGCGATAGTGAATCACCTCTTCGGGGTTGGGGCCGACGCGCTGCGGGTCGTCGTCCACCCGCCGGGCGCGCACCTCCTCGGGCAGCGCCTCGCGGTCGACGAAGCGCACGGCCTCCGCGGTGCGCGCGCGCAGGTCGCCGAGGCCCATCTCCACCAGCGCCGGGCCGTGCACCACCGAGCTGTGATCGAACACCCGCGCGCGGCGCAGGAGGTATTCGCCCGTCAGCGACTTGATGCGGTCCTTCATGACGTAGGCGAGCACCGCCGCGGCGAAGAGGAACAAGCGCGTCTGCGTGGGCAGCCCCGCGAGCTGCGTCGGCACCTGCGTCGCGAGCGCCCAGATGGCCGCGAGCGCCGCGCCGGTGGCGGCGATGGCGTTGCGCACGAAGGTGTCCGCGCGCGAGCCCCGCAGGTCGAGGTAGAGCGCCTGCTGGACGTTCTTCTTCAGCGCCGAGGCCCGCCAGGTGAAGTGCTCCCCCGCGGGCGCCGCGCTCCGCGCCCGGGGGCCTGGCGAGTCCTCCGCGAGCGCCCGGCCGTCGAGCACGAGGTAGCCATACCGGGCGCGGTACTCCGCCTCTTCGCGGGCGAGCGCCCGCACCCGGAGCTGCACCCGTGACACGAAGCCGGTGCCGTCGCGCGCCGACCCGGCGGCCTGCGCCAGCTCCGCGAGGCGCTCCTCCAGGGAGAGGCTCATGTACTCGTCCGCCGCGCGCATCGCCTGCGGAACCGACTGGTGACACAGCCGCTCGTAGGGCCACCAGCCCGCGCGCACCTCGCGGTACCGGCGCAGGGCGCGTCCGATGCGAGCGAGCGCCTCGTCGAGCATCGCCTCCAGCCGGCCGTCAGGGTCGAGCGGCGCCGCGGGGGCCTCGCTCGCCCGCGGCGACATCGACGAGCCCTTCCCACGGCGGTCGACGCTCTCGCTGCGCAGGCGCCGCTGGAGCCGCTTCTCCCAGCGCCGCAGCTCGGACTTCATGGCCGACACGAAGAGGTTGGCGAAGAGCCGCGCGTGCACCTGCACGGGCCGCGTCGGGACCCGCTCGGAGGCGCGCAGGCGGCGCAGCACCTCGGCCACCTGGTAGAGCGGCGAGGCGGGGTTGGCCTCGTCGGCGAGCTGCTCGAGCGGCAGCGGGCGCGCGTCGACCCGCATGTACGCCGTGAAGTCCGAGTAGAACTGCTCGCGCGAGTAGTTGGCCCGGTGCAGGCCGACGTTGCGCGGCACGAAGAAGTACGCGTCCACGTCGAAGCGCCAGCGGCCCGGCTCGCCCACCGGGTAGTTGAAACGCAGCTCGAACTGCAGCCGGTCGTGCACCTCGCCCTGCACCACCAGACCCTTGCGGGCGCCGCGCTTCACGCGAGGGCCAGGCTCACCCATCGCTCCACCTGGTCTTCGTTGACCCGCTCGCCGGCGGCGCCGCCGATGGGGCCGAGGCACTCCGTCACGGCCGCGCCCGGCGAGGCCGCGTCCGCCGCGCCCCGCACCGCCACCCGCGCGGCGCCCTCCATCACCA
>CAIOSS010000558.1 GCA_903860995.1 uncultured delta proteobacterium
CGATCGGCGGCACCGCCCGCACGAACAGCCGCGGCAACATGCGCACCTCCGCCCGCACGGCGACCTCGTGATCCTTCGGGCAGACGAGCTCGCGCACGTCGAGCCGGGCGAGCTCGCCCACCACGCCGAAGAGGTCGTTGACCTCGCTGGTGAAGAGCTCACCCGTCGAGAGGTCGTAGGCCGCGATGGACCACTGCCGCCCGCTCTCTGGCGGCACCACCGCCGCGAGGAACTGGTTGGAGCGCGCGTCGAGCGACTCGGCGTCGAGCACCAGCGCCGGGGTGAGCACCCGCACCACGCCCCGCTTGACGATCCCCTTGGCCTTGGAGGGGTCTTCGAGCTGCTCGCATACCGCCACGTTGTGCCCAATCTCCAGCAGCCGCGGGATGTACGCCGGGGCCGCGTGGTACGGGATGCCGCACATCGGGATGGAGTCGGCCTCGTTCTTGTTGCGAGAGGTGAGCGTGAGGTCGAGGGCCCGCGCGGCGGTGAGCGCGTCGTCGAAGAAGAGCTCGTAGAAGTCCCCCATGCGGAAGAAGAGCAGGGCGTCGGGGTAGAGCGCCTTCTCCCGCAGGTACTGCTGCATGGCGGGCGCCTGGGCGCCCTTGGACTGGGTTCCGTTCATCGCACTTCACGCGCCCTCGGGTGGGCTCGGGTTGAGAGGGGGCGCGCGATGATGCCGACAATCACGCGCCGGGGCTACGGCGTGTGCACCGGGTCCGGCGTCCCGTACAGCGGCAGCGGCGGGGGCGCGGGCGTGCGAAGCACCGCGTTGGCGCGCAGCCCCGCGAGGTCGCCCACCACCACGTCGTGCTCGTCGGCGAAGACGCTCTCGCGCCCGTACACCGTGTACACCCGCAGCGCGCGGCCATACTCCGCCACGTACTGGTCGGGCTCGCGGCGCAGCGTCACCTGGCGCACCACCTCCAGCGACTCGCGGATGTCGAGCGCCACCTCGCGCACCCGCCCACCCACCCCGAGGTGCGCCCGGCGGATCCACGCCGTGATGAGCCCCCGCCCGGGGCCGAGCACCACCGTCGGTCGCTCGCCGCGCAGCAGCTCGTAGGTGCGCACCCCGTTGCTGAGCTTCGTGAGGGCGATGGCCGGCGTACGGAGCTCGTATCGCCGGATGTCTGCCATGCCGTCGGTGCGGTGCACACCCGGGAGCGTCATGCGCTTCCACGCCCGAAGCGGCACCCACTGGTCGTCGTAGACCACCTCGACGTCCGCGACGTTGAGCGGCCACTCCTGCCGCACGGTGACGGTGTGCAGGCAGTCGCGGCGGCGGAGGGTGAAGCGCTCGCTGATAAGCCGCTCGACGGAGAACTCGCCGGAGCGGAGATAGCCCTCGGCGAGCACCTCGCCCTCGGGGAGCGGGTCACGCCCGCACGAGGGGTACGGGATCTGCGGGACGGAGCTGACGGGAATGTGCTTGCGGCGGCAGCCGCCGCTGAGGAGGGCGGCGGCTAGCAGGGCGACGAGCGCGGCGCCGCCCCGGGACAATCAGTGGTGCTCGGCCGGGGCTGCAGCGCCCGCGGCGGAAGGCGTCGTCCCGGCCGGGGCGGCAGGGATCCGGAGGCCGCCGGGGGCGATATCCCCGCTGCGCTCGAGGCGGTGCGAGCCGTTGTCGATGTCGACGGCGCTGCGGGTCGAAAGGTCGTCGTTGGTCAGCCCCACGAAGATGATCAGGAACACGAAGGCCCCGATGAAGATGATCGAGTGGATGGCCTTGTCGCCCTTCAGGTGCATGAAGAACGTGGCCACCAGGGTTGCCTTCATCGTCGCGACGAGGATCGCGACGAAGGTGTTGGCCGATCCGAGGTCGACGTAGGAGACCGCGACGGTCATCACGGTCAGCACGATGAGCGCCGCGAAGATGGCGATCATGAAGAGCGGCGAGTTGACGTGCACATGCACCTCGCCCTCCTCGTGGTGCCCCTCGGTCTGCGGGGCGTGGGCGTGGGCGGAGGTGTGATCGGAGGTCGCGGTGCTCATCAGCCCACCAGGTACAGCAATGGGAAGAGGTAGATCCACACGAGGTCGACGAGGTGCCAGTAGAGCGCGCCGATCTCGATGGGGGTGAAGTACCGGCCGGAGATCTTGCCGTCGAGATTGCGCTTGAGCGCCCAGCTCAGCACGCCCATGCCGATGAGGACGTGCACGCCGTGCAGGCCCGTCATCATGAAGTAGAGCGCGAAGAACATGTGCGCGCGGTATGGCAGCACGTGGCCGTGGTGGGCGTGCTGCGCGAGGTGCGCGGTGAAATAGTGCCCCGGCAGAAGCCCGTCGTGGAACTTGTGCTGGTACTCGAAGAACTTCACAACGAGGAAGATGCAGGCGCAGAGCAGGGTGACGATCAGCCACCGGGTGGTGCCCTTGCGGTCACCGACCTGCGACTGCCGCACCGCGAGCGCCGCGGTGAGGGAGCTGAAGAGCAGGACGACGGTGTTGACCGCCCCCATGATCTTGTCGAGGCGCTCGTGCGCCTGGTGGAACATCTCCATCTCCCGGCCGCGGAAGAGGCCGTAGGCGACGAAGAGCCCGCCGAACATCAGGATCTCCGTGGCGATGAAGATCCACATCCCCAGCTTGGCGGAGTCGAACTGGTGCGCGGGGGTGTCGAAGTGGTGCGCGAGGAAGGGGGCGTGCTGCCCGTGCCCGTGCCCGCCTTCGACGGGGCTGTGGGAGGCTTCGGTGGTGGTGGCGCTGCTCATCGCTGGTCTCTCTACGAGTGATCGTTGGCCGTGAGGCTACGGCCTCAGGACACGGTCTTCTTGAAGTCCTCGGGGAAGCCGTCGAACAGCTCCTCCTCGGTGGCCTCGTGATAGTCGTACGGGCCGCGGGTAATCACCGGGGTCTCCGCAAAGTTGGAGAAGATCGGGGGCGAGGAGGTGTTCCACTCGAAGCCCGCGGAGCCCCACGGGTTGGGCGGGGACTTCGCGCCCTTGAGCAGCGACTGGATGAGCACGCCGGCGAGGATGAAGAAGCCGACCGCGAGCACCCACGACCCGTAGGTCGAGAACGCGTGGTACGGGCGGAACTCGGGGACATAGTCGTAGTAGCGCCGGGGCATGCCACG
>CAIOSS010000559.1 GCA_903860995.1 uncultured delta proteobacterium
GGCCCCCCAAGCCCTGCGCCGCCGCCGTCGCGCAGGCCGCCGCGATGCCCTTCGGGTCCCGCAAGGAGAACAGCAGCGCCTGCCCCGCTTCGGTGGCCTTCGCGTACGAGCCCCAGAACTCCCTCAGGTCCACCTGGGCCCGCGCGCCCCAGCTCCCCGCCGAGCGCCGCCGCTCGAAGACGTTGAGCGCCAGGAACACCGACAGGTCCCCCATCCGCCGCGTCCGCGCCCGCTCAATCTCCTCGGCCCCCTTCTCCTCCGTCATCCGTCGCAGCACCACCGGCGCCGACGCCACCTCCTTCGTGAGCTCCCCGAGCCGCGCGAACTCCCCCTCGCGCGGCGTCCTCCCGAGCGCCACACACGCCGCCCAGAAGGCCTCCAGCAGCTCGGCGTTCTTCTCCCACCGCGTCGGCGCCTTCGCCCTCGGCTCCCTCGCCGCCCTCGGCCCGCGCTCCACCACCGGCCGCGCAGGCGCCGCCGGCATCGCCCCATACCGACCCGACGAGCGCTGCCGCTCTTCGAGGAACTCCTGCTCGTCCTCGTCCCTCCGCAGCACGAAGAACAAGCCCGGCCCCACGGACACGGGCTCCCGGCCGAGCACCGTCGCGATGTACTCCCCGAGCTCCTCATGCCCGAAGTACTTCTGGAAGGTGTTGCGCGACGTGAGCACCCCGTCGCCGAAGGCCCGGTGCCGCTCCTCCGCCGCGCGCCCGCCGAGCAGCGCCGACACCGCGAGCACCCGCCGCGCGAGCCCGTAGGCCCGCGTGAGCGCCTCGCGCCGCTCCCCCGGGTCTTCGATGACGTTGAGCACGAAGCCCAGGTTGACGACGTCGGACGCCTCGCGCGGCGCGTCGGGCCGGAAGTACGGATCCCACCCGCGCGCCGCGACGCCGGTGGTCTCGAGCGCCGCGAGGTCGTCGCCGCGCCCGCAGCCGTAGTCGAAGACCGTCATCGCCCCCGCGAGGTACCCGTGCCGCCACAGCGCCTGCATCGGCGTCGAGAGCCCGCGGCGGGCCATCGCCGTGCGCTGCCGTTGCACGTCGACGGCCTCGGGCGCGGACTCGACGGGCTTCGTCAACGGCACCAGCGCGTGGCCCTCGACGCGCAGTCCCTTCGCACGCAGGAGGTCTTCCCACTGGGCCTTGTGGCCGATGGTGAGGGTGTTGGCGAAGAGGTCGTGGCGCTCGGCGTCCGCCGTGAGGCGGGCGAACTCCGTCCGCCGCGGGTCGTCGGCCCGGAGCAGCAGCTCCTTGCGGTGAAGCACCGGCGGGTTGCGCGCGGGGTCGTAGGCCCGCCGATCGCAGCGCCGCGCCGCGAGGTCGACGGTCCACGACTCCGTGAGCAGCGGAAAGGCCCGCTCGAAGAAGTCCGGGTAGTGGAGCAGCGACAGCCGCGTCGAGTCGGGGATGAGCTTGATGACGTTGAAGCCCTCGACCGGAGCGCCCACGCCCGCGACCGCCGCGCAGATGGCATCGAGCGTCTCTTCCGACAGCGCGCTCAGGTGGAGGTAGCGCGCGCCGCCCACCAGCTTCCCCCCGTCGATGCTGGCGACGAGCGCCCGCCACGCAGCGTGCCCGTCGTCTTCCTTGGGAGTGAGCGTCTTCGCCATCGGTGGACGCCGCCGATCCTATCCCACGTCCGGATCGGTCGCGGCTGACGTGGGCGGGTGCGGCCCTTCGGGCGAGGTCGGTGACCGACAACGTGGGCGGGCGCTCGTCTCCTACGCCGGCGGCGTCACCGTCGCGCTGAAGTCCGTCAGCCCAGTGCCCTCCAGCACCTTCTTCTCCAGCAGCAGCGCCCACAGCGCCTCCAGCAGCGCCCGGTGCGTCGCCAGCAGCTCCGTCGCCCGACGCTGCTCCGTCGCCAATATCGAGTCGATCGCGTCGTCGATCTTCACCTGGCGCTCCTCGCTCGCGCCGGTGCCGCGCCGCCCCGACTCGTCCTCCAGCATCACCCGGGGCCCCAGCGTGCCGCTCATCCCGTACTCCTCCACCATCGCCCGCGCGATCTGGTTGCACTGCTGCAGGTCGGCGTAGGCCCCGACGCTCACCTCGCCCAGCACCATCCGCTCGGCCGTCTGCCCGCCCAGACCCACGCAGATGTCCGCGCGCATCTCGTCCTCGGTCGTCACGTAGGGCCGCGTGCGCGCCGCCCGAAGCACGTAGCCGAGGGCGCCCTCCTGGTCCTGCGAGATGCAGATGCGCTCCGGGGGAGTCGCCCGCGGCAGCAGCATCGCCAGCAGCGCGTGACCCGCCTCGTGCAGCCCGATCACCCGCTCCTCCTCGCGGCTCAGGATGATCGCCCGGCGGGTCTTTCGCTGCAGCGCGCGGTCGACGTCGTCGGTGGTGAACACCCCGCTCCCGGTGCGCAGCGACTGGCGCTTGAGCGCGCGGCACACCGACTGGAGGTGGTCGCCCGAGAAGGGGATGTTCTTCTCCCGGTCGGCCATGCCCTCGGTGCGACGCACCAGGTGCGAGATCACCGCGTCGCTGAGGTTCAACCCGAAGCGCTGCGAGTAGATGGTCGCGATGGCCTTGCGGTCCTCCGCCGTCGGCGCCGGGATCTCGATCAGGAACTCGAAGCGCCCCGGCCGCATCAGCGCCCCGTCCACGCTGGTGAGGAAGTTGGTCGTCGCGATCACGAAGACCATCTCGTTCTTCCGGAAGCCGTCCATCTCCGTGAGCAGCTGGTTGACCATGGAGTGCTCCACGCCCGACCCCGTGTACGTCCCGCGCTGCGCCGCGAAGGCGTCGATCTCGTCGAAGACCACCACCGTCGGCGCGCTCTGCCGCGCCTGGCGAAACACCCTGCGGAGGTTCTCCTCCGAGTTGTGCACCAACACGTTGCCGAAGCCCGCGACGAAGCGCTCGGTCCCGGCGACGCTCAGGTCGTAGACGTGCTCGCGGGCGTAGGACTCGCGACGCTTCTCCACGACCAGATCCCAGAGCACGTCGTTGGTGATGTGCGATTCCGGCGTCTGGAGCTTGCGCCGCAGTCCCTGGTTCGCGACGTAGTGCCGGATCGCGGCGTTGCGCGCCTCGTCCGCGAAGCCGATCTCGTCGACGAAGCGCCGCAGGAACTCCGACCAGACGAAGCGCACCCGGTGGCTGGTCGAGCCGCTCCATTCCCGCTTCGTCCGGCATCGCGCCGCGATGCCGAAGTACTGAAGCAGGGTCATCACGTCGCTGGCGAGCCCGCGGCTGACCGTCGAGGCCTCGATGTACTTGCCGGTGAAGGTCCCGTCGCCCGAGAAGTACCCGCGCAAGAACGCGGCCACGACGGGGCGCGGGGCGAGGAAGATCACCGGCGGGACCCGCTTGTGGTGCGAGTCGTGCGCCATCTCCAGACCCTGCTCCATCAGCCGTTGCAGCAGCGTGGAGTTGATCACCAGGTCCACGCCGTTGCCACCCCCGACCTTCACGTAGCGCGTGACGTGGCCGAACAGCCGTCGGCAGAGCGCCTCGTAGTGGTCGGTCTCGCGCACGTGGTTGGCGAGCCGGACGCCCCCGCGCGTGTAGCAGCCGTCCGCCACCCACTTACCGAGGAACTCGCCGAGGTCTTCGGTGAGCGGCAGGACCGCGGGCATGTCCTTCTGGCGGTGCCAGCAGTACAGCGACAGGTCGGCCGGGCGAGCCATCGGCCCGCCCGCGCTCGCCAGCCGAGAGATCGCAGCCATCGGGACCGGCACGCGCCCCGTTTGACCGCGCATCCGTGCGAGGGGGAGACCCATCGCCTGCTCGACCTGCTCCTCACCGAGCTGCTCGACCGCCTCGCGGAGGAACACGTCGTAGCCCTGCACGCGCACGTTCTCTGAGCCCGCGAAGATCTTCGCCAGGTCGATCTCGCGTACCGTCTCTGGAGCCGCGAGGCGAAGTGGGACGGCGACGCGCGTCGTGCCCGGCTCGACGTCATCGGCGATCACGTCGACCAGGCGCCCTTCCTGCTCGACGAACAGGCTGTGGCCGCCGGTGACCCGCACCTCCCGGCCGGTCTCCGTGACCAGAACGTCCACGTAGTCGGGCCCCGCGTGCTTGAGAAACCCGCTCACGGGCGCGAGCAGGCTCGTGCCATCGTCGCTCGCGGTCCACGCCTGCACGACGTCGGTGTCCTGATGGCCGTCCACCAGCGCTCCGATCGGAATGCGCCGCGCGACACCGTTCACGACCACCAGGACCTCCTCCTCCCACGGCAGCGACTCCCCGACCCACTTCGACTTCAGCTCCGGGCCCGACACGATGATCACGCTCGCGTTGATGGCCGTCGCGATCGCCTTGGCGAAGTAGGTCTTCCCCGTCCCGGGCGGCCCGTGGAAGATCACCCCCCGCGGCAGCAGCGACTCGATCGCCGAGATGTCCCCCTCGCTCCCCACCGCCTCCTTGCGGCGGATCAGATCGATGAGCTCCTCCTTCAGCCGGGTCTTCACCTCGGTGTAGCCGCCGATGTCCGCGTCGAGGTCCACGGCGGGCAGCTCGATGTCCTCGGTGACCGTCTGCTTGCGGATCTCCGTGTACACCTCCGCGGCCAGCGAGCGCCCCGCCGGGGCCTCGCGCCGCGCCTCCAGCTCCGCGAAGAGCCGGCGCAGCCGCACCGGGTTCAAGCCCGACACGTACTTGTACATCCCGAAGGGGTCGAACTCCGTCGCGTGCAGCGCCCTCGCCTCGCGCTGCGTGATGATCTTCGGCAGCGCCTCGCGCGGAATCCCCGTGATCTCCCGCTTCGCCGGAAACACACCCCGGATCACCTTCGGGATCTCGAAGCTCGGGTCGCGGAAGCCCAGCAGCACCGCCTCGGGGTTCTCATACAACAAGGGAATCGACTCGCGCGCCTCGAGGGTGAGCCCCGTGTGCGTGGTGGTCAGCACGTCGAGGTGCAGCAGCACGATGAGCGTGCGGTCGACGCTCCCGCGGATGGCCTCGGTGAGCTGCTCCAGCATCCGCGGGAGGTTGCCGCGCGAGGGCGTGTCGGGGGCGGGGCGGCCGTCGACCACCACCAGCCGCGGGGCGTCCTTGCTGCGCCGCAGCCGCGCCCGCACCGCGAGGTAGAGATAGAGCGAGAGCTCCTTGTCGCACTCGACGAGCACCGAGGTGCCGCGGCGCAGGCGCTCCTCGATGAAGGTGATGTCCGCGGCGCAGGCGGCCTCGACGGCGTCCTCCACCCGGAGCGCCGAGGGGAGCGAGGCGATGGGGATCGTTCGGTTCACGGGGTCTCTCCGGTGCTCTGCGGGCCCAGAGCGTAGCCGATGCGACCGCCCGCGCAGGGCGTGCGTGATCATGCCCGCTCCAAGGCCCCGCTCGCGCGGCCACAGCGACGTGGTGTAGCGTCCGCGGCCCTATGCGAGCGGCCTACTGGTACCGGTGTTTCGCGCCCCTCCTCCTCGGGGCCTTCGTGGGTTGTGCGGGCAACACCATGGTCCCCTCGGACGAGGCCGACGTGCCCTCGGCGCTGCCCGACGCGGGGCGCGGCGGCGTCCTCGACAACGGCGTGCCCCCGCTGATGTGCCCCGACGGACAGACCCGCTGCGGAGACGCCTGCTTCGACCTCACCAGCGACCGCGTCCACTGCGGCTCGTGCGAGCGCTTCTGCGGCGAGGGCGAGGCCTGCGAGGCTGCGGTGTGCCGCGCGTCCTGCCCGGGGGGGCAGACCAGCTGCGGCGGCGCCTGCGTCGACACCGCCGGAGACCCCGCCCACTGCGGCGCGTGCAACACCGCGTGCTCGGCCACCCAGACCTGCGCCGCGGGCGCCTGCCAGGCCGCCGCGATGTGCGCCGACGGCCAGGTCGACTGCGGCGGCGCCTGCGTCGACCCCAGCATCGCCTTCGCCCACTGCGGCGGCTGCGGCCAGGCGTGCGCCGACGGCGAGCGCTGCACCGGCGGCGCCTGCTCGCCCTCCGCGTGCCCCGGCGCCCAGACCCGCTGCGGCGCGGCCTGCGTCGACACCGCCAGCGACCTCGGCAACTGCGGCGCCTGCGACCGCCCATGCGGCGCCGGCGAGAGCTGCGCCGGGGGGACCTGCCAGAGCTCGTGCGCGGCGCCCCGGCGCTCGTGCCC
>CAIOSS010000560.1 GCA_903860995.1 uncultured delta proteobacterium
AGGCCTCGCGCTCGCCAACCTGCAAGACGGCAACGACCGCGCGGTGCTCGGGTTCATTGGCGAGGGCGCCACCTCGCAGGGCGACTTCCACGAGGCACTCAACCTCGCCGGGGTGATGAAGCTCCCCCTCATCCTGGTGGTGGAGAACAACCGCTACGCCTTCAGCACGCCGCTGTCCGAGCAGTTCGCCTGTGAGAAGCTCAGCGACCGCGCGCCCGGCTACGGCATCGCGGGCGAGACCATCGACGGCCTCGACTTCGACGCCGTGCACGCCGCGATGAACCGCGCGGTGGCCCACGCCCGCGCCGGCCACGGGGCGACGCTCCTGGAGTGCATGCTCCCGCGGATGCGGGGCCACGCCGAGGGCGACGGGAGCTACGAGCTGATTCCCCCGGCCGAGCGCGAGGCGTACCTCCGGCAGGATCCGCTGGTGCGCTTCGAGGCGTCGCTGGTCGAGCGCGGCCACGCCGACGCCGAGCGCATCAAGGAGGTGACGGAGATCGCCCGCGGCATCATCGAGGACGCCGTCGAGCGGGCGCTGTTGACGGAGGAGCCCGTGCTGGCCGAGGCGACGCGCCCGGTGTTCGCGCCGGGCGAGGTGGCGACGGCGTTCGCGCGCCAGTCGACGGAGGTGACCGGTGGCTGAGACGACATACATCGACGCGATCCGCCGAGCGCTCGGCGAGGAGATGGACCGCGACGAGGCGGTGTTCCTCATGGGGCAGGACATCGCAGCCTTCGGAGGCGCCTTCCGCGCGTCCAAGGGGCTCTTCGAGAAGCACGGCCGGCTGCGGGTCATCAACACCCCGCTGATGGAGTCTGGCGCCGTCGGCGCGGCCCTCGGCGCGGCCCTCGTGGGCAAGCGCCCGGTGCTGGAGATGCAGTTCGCCGACTTCGTGTCGTGCGGCTTCAACCAGATCGTCAACAACGTCGCCAAGACCTACTACCGCTGGGAGGCGCCGGTCCCGATGGTGATCCGCCTGCCCTTCGGCGGCGGCGCGGGCGCGGGCCCCTTCCACTCGCAGTCCCCGGAGGCCTGGTTCGCCCACACCCCGGGGCTCTGCGTGGTCGCGCCCTCCACCCCTCGCGACGCCCTCGGGATGCTCAAGGCCGCCATCCGCGACCCCAACCCGGTGATCTACCTGGAGCACCGCTTCCTCTATCGCCGCGAGAAGGAAGACCTCCCCGAAGGCGACCTCCTGACGCCCCTCGGGCGCGCCCACGTCGCCCGCGAGGGCCGGGACGTCACCATCCTCTCGTGGTCGTGGACGCTTCACGAGTCGCTGGCCGCCGCAGCCGAGCTCGCGAAGGAGGGCGTCTCCGTCGAGGTCATCGACCTGCGCACCCTTTCACCCCTCGACGAGGAGACGATCTTCGCCTCGGTGCGCAAGACCTCCAAGGTGCTGATCGTCCATGAGGCGACCATCACCGCCGGCTTCGGCGCAGAGCTCGCCGCCCGCGTGGCCGACCAGTGCTTCGAGTGGCTCGACGGACCGGTGCGGCGCGTCGCCTACGCCGACCGCCCGTCGCCCTACAACAAGAAGCTCGAACTGAGCCTGCTCCCGGGTCGAGAGCGCATCACCGCCGCGCTGCGCAAGCTCGCCCGGTACTGACCGCGGGCCCCTTCCGCCGGAGGGGTCCTGGGCTCTAGGCTCGACCGCATGAAACGACTCGTCATCCCGGTCACCGCCACCCTCGCGCTCGCCCTCGCCGACTGCGGCGACGTCAGCCCGAACGACCTCCGCGACCCGACGTGCTCCACGTCGAGCTTCAACGTGGAGGGCCGAACCTTCACCACCTTCGGAACCTCCGCCGACGCCCGCAAGGTCGACGCCTTCCTCCAGGCGACGCTCGATCTGAACGCGGCCACCGTCGAGATCGCTGATGGCCTGACGACGACCTGCGCGGCCATCGGCGCCGACCTGGGCATCGCGGCGACGGAGTACCGCCCCTCCACCGCCGGAGAGCTTCCGGTCGCGTACACCTGTC
>CAIOSS010000561.1 GCA_903860995.1 uncultured delta proteobacterium
CTCGACCTGGGTGCTGACCCGCGCGAGGGCCGCGCGCACCTCCCACGTGGCGCCGTCGCCCCCCGCGGCCGCGCCCAGCCGCCCCGCCACCTCGCGGCGCGCGACGCTGGCGCCCAGCTTGACCAACGTCGCCGAGCGCGACCAGATCGACCTCGGCGGCGCCTCACTCTTGCTCATCACGCGCTTGGATGGTCGGCGCGCCGTTTCGTCTCGCCGAATGCGCGCCGCCGACTCCGTGCCGGGGCCCTCCTCGCCCCCCGCGCAGCCAGCGAGCTCTCCCGCGGCTACGTAAGGACGCACCGAAGAAAAAGTTGGGCAGCGAGTGCCCGACGATCCCAAGCTCGAGCCCGCCCAATGCGGCCTCACCCGGAGGGATGCGCATCCAGTCGCGATCGACCCACCACCCTTCCTGCCCGTCGCCGTCGGGGCGCTTCACGAACACGGACTGCGCCATCCCGGAACCGTCCGAAACTCCTCCCCCCGCACCCGCCAGGCGCGCGCCGCTGCGGCGTCACCGCGCGGCGACGTCGTCGCCCTGCTCCCCGAGGCGCGTGCGGCGGTCGTAGTCGCCGAGCACTGCCGACGTAAACCCGAAGTCGGTGATGGCGAGGATCACCAGGTCCTGCGCGCGCGACGTGTTGCGCGTCTGGTGCGGAATCCAGCGGGGCACAAAGGCGACGTCGCCGGTCTTCACGGGGCTCCACCGGTCGCCGACGCGCACCTCGCCCTCGCCTTCGAGCACCACGAAGATCGACTCGTGCGCGTGCTTGTGAAACTCGTTGTTGCTCCCCGGCGCGATGCGCAACATCCGAGGGTCCATCACCTGGATGTCGGGGAACGCGAGGCGCTCGACGCCGAAGTGAATGTTGAGCTTGTCGTTGCGGTTCGCATACATCGCCTCCCCGGGGGCGGTGGCGCTGCGCACGAAGGCGCCGGCGGGCGCGTCGAGCCCGAGGGGCTCGCGGGCGGCCGTGACGTGGACCAGGGTGTCGAGCGCGGGCGTACGCTTGGTGTCCATGCGGTCTCCTCTCGCGGGGCTCAGAGCAGCGCGTCGGCGCGGGGCGGGTCGAGCGCGCGGGCGTGCAGCCAGTCCCAGAATCCGGCCCGGAGCGTGAGCGCCTTGAGCATCCCGCGACGGAGCCCCGCGCGCCCCTCCGGGGTCGCCGCCAGGTCGACGGCGATGGCCGCGAGCGTCGCCTGATGGTCGTCGTCGACGACCGTATGCAGCGCGAAGAACACCGCGTCGCGGGGATGCACGTCGCCGAGCCGCGCGATGGCCTCCACGAAAGGGACGTACAGGGCGTGAACGATGGTCTCGGTGCCGAGGCCGAGCGCGCCGATCGCCTCGGCCGCAGAGGCGGTGCTCAACACCGAGAGGAGCATCTCGCGCCAGCACACGACGTGGTCGGCCTCCGGCGCGGCGCCGTGGTCGACCCCCAGGGCCTCGGCGAAGCGGCGAAAGAGCATCGGGTGCGCGACGCCGTCGATCCAGGCGCGATCGACGCCGGCGCGCGCGAGCACGGCCAGGTCGTCGTCGCGATAGGTTCCGCCCTCTTCGACGAGGTTGTGCAGGAGGGCATTGCGGTGCTCGGCCCGCTCGAGGCGCGAAATCACCGAGGTGACGTACCTCGGGAAGTGCGCCGAGTAGCCGTAGTAGTGCCGCGCGAAATCTGTGAGGGCGAAGCGCGTGTCCGGGAGCGTGCCCTCGCGCAGCGCCACGAGGTAGGGGTGTTGCACCGCGCGGTGCTCGCGCGCCTCCGTCGAGAGGCGCCCCACGTAGCGCGCCGCCTCGACCGGAACGCACGGCGCAGGCTCGCGCGCTTTGTCGATTGTCTGCATCTTTTCTCCGCCGCGGTTCGATGCAACGAGAGGCGCTTCGGATCGGAGTGATCGCGTCGTGCCCAACCTTTCGTTGACGCGCCCCCCGGAGGGCACCCAGCGAGCTCGTCCGGTGGAGCGTCGGGAGCTACCGACGATGCGTCGCGGGGCGAAAATCGCGTGGAGGGATGTCCTGTCGCCGGACGCGGTGCCAAGGCAGCGTCCTGGGAGCTCTTGCCAACGCTCGTGGGAGCGGGTGTCAAACCCATGTCGGTCGAAACGCCACGACACCCACTGCGCACGATCCACGACGATATCCCCGTCGGTCAGGCTTTCGCGGGAGCGGCGTGCACGATCTTGTTGCCCTGAGCGGCAGAGAGCGACGATGCTCGATCGCAGCCCTCCGCAGCGACGAAGCTTCTGTCGGGTTCGTCTGTGCGGAGCGACGATTCACGCGGTTCTGAGGCACCGATGCGAAAGTTCACGCCGTCGCGAGTTGCTCTGGTCTCCCTGGTGCTCGCCGCGTTGCACGGGTGCGACGGCCCGCTGCAGGAGCGCGCCGACGCGGCCATCGCGGTGGCCGACGCCGCCGTCGACACGCAGGACGCTGCCGATGCCATCGCGGACGCGCCCGTCGATGCCGTCGACGCCACCGTCAGCGCGCCCGACGCCACCGTCGACGCGCCCGATGCCACCGTCGACGCGCCCGACGTCACCGTCGACGCGCCAGACATCACCGTCGATGCACCCGACGTCACCGTCGACCCACCCGACGCCGCGGTCGAAACGCCCGATGCGGGACCCGCGCCGTGGGAGACGCCGCTCTCCGCGTCGAGCCTTCCCGCCGTGCAGGTGAACGTCAGCGCCGACGCGAGTCGGCAGTGGATCTTCGCCAACATGCTGCGTGGGTCGGAGGCATGGCTCTACGTGCCAGGCGCGACGGCCGCGGCGTCGCGGGCCATGGCCGACGCGGTGAGCCTCGACGCGAACGGCTGGCCTACCAGCTTTCCGCCGGGCGCCCAGATGCGAATCGGCGCCGGGTACCAGACGGGACCGTCGACCTACCTCCACGGCGTCTACGTGCTCACCTGGGAGGGCTCCGGAAGGGTGGTGTTGGAATCAACCCGCAACGACGGGATGAACGAAGAGACCCTCCTCGATGACCAGGCCCGCGGACGCATCGTCAGGCTCATTCGAACGCCGTCCAAGGCCGTGATCGTGTACGTGCGGTCGTCGGACGCGACCAACCCCGTGCGCAACATGCGACTGTGGGCCCCCGCCACCGACGGCGCCGGGCTGAGCCTCACGCGAACATCGGACCTGAGCCCCGGCCGCGTGACCGGGAGCCTCGAGCCCGCGCCCGGAGCCCCGGAGCCCATGTGGCACCCCCGCTTTCTGCAGCACCTCACCGAGGGACCGCCCCACGGCGTGCTGCGCTTCATGGACTGGCTCCGCATCAACGAGTCGACGTGGGATCGCGACGCGCTCACATGGAGCGACAGGGCCGACGAACACGCCCCCTTCGGCGCCTTCGTGACCATCGACGCCAGGTACACCCGCTATCGCATCGGCGCCTATCGCCAGCGGCTCGGCAGGCCGTACGAGTGGATGATCGACCTCTGCAATCGCACCGGTCGAGACCTGTGGATTCAGGTGCCCCACGTCGCGTCCGACGATCTCATTCGCCAGCTCGCCAACCTGGTGGCGACGCGGCTCAACCCCGAGCTGCGCGTGTGGTTCGAATACTCCAATGAGATCTGGAACAGCATCGAGCCGTACCTCGCGCAGCAGAACAAGGCGCGCGCGGTCGCCGCGGAGCACTTTGGCGTCGCGCCCGCGGCGGTGACCTACGCGCAGATCGCGTGGGGCTCGGGGCACCTGCAGGGCCTCGCGCTGCGAACCTTCGAAGACGCGTGGCGCGCGCGCGGCGGCACCGATGCGCGCCTGATCAACGTGCTCTCGGGCTTCGTGGCGGTGTCGGGCTTCAGCCAGCAGGCGCTCGACGCGGCGCGCGAGATCGACCCGCGCCTCCCCGAGGTGCTCGCCGTCACCGACTACTTCGGCTACGGCACGCACGGGGACATTTTTGCACTGCACCCCTTCGGCGCGAGCCCTGGCGTGTGGCCCGCGAACCTCTACGATCGCACGCGCGCCGTGGTGCGTCGCAACCTCTACGAGACCACGGCGTCGTGGCGCGCGAGCAGCGCGGTGGCGCGGGCGGCGGGCGTCCCGCTGGTGGCCTACGAGGGAGGGCAGCACATGCTCCCGGTGGGCCTCGGCGACTGGAGCAACCCGGCCCACGCCGACTTCATGAACTTCATGTACGCGTTTCAGCGCAGCCCACAGATCAACGCGCTCTACCAGGAGCACTACGCCCTCTGGAGCGCCATGGGCGGACGCACCGCGAGCCTCTTCGTCGACACGGGGACGTGGAGCTTCTTCGGCTACTGGGGCGCCAAGGAGTTCGTCACGCAGACGCGCGCCGAGTCGCCGAAGTGGGACGCGTTTCTCACCTGGCAAGCGTTGCAGGCGGGCGTGCGCGCGCCGTTCGAGCCCGTCGGCACGCGGCCCGTGCTGCCCGCGTTGAACACCACCGCCGAGGCGGGCCTCGCGTACCGCCAGGACATCGCGGTCGAAGGCGGCGACGGGCCGGTGGAGGTCTCCATCGTCGGGGGAGAGCTTCCGCCGGGCCTCACCTTCCGGCAGACGGGCGCGCGCGCCGCGACCATCACGGGGGTGCCCACCGCGGGCGGCCTCTACCGCTTCGTGGCGCGCGCGCTCGATGGCGACCGCGACCCCGACTTTCGCGCGGGCTCCATCGTCGTCGACCCACGGGGCGTCTCCACCAGCGCGATGGTCGTGTTTCGCGGGCAGGACATTCCCGCCACCCTGCCCAACAACGGCTGGATCGGGCGCTACAACCCCGCGCGCCCCACCACCACCGTGCTCGACGCCGCGGGCAGGGCGGCGCGCCGCTACATCCCGTTCTCCGTCGCCGACGGGCAGGCGCTCTTCGACCGCGAGGGGCTCGAGGTCCCCGGGACGCCGCACACCCTCGCGGCTACGAGCCCGCTCAACATGTACGGCGGCTGGTCGCTCACCGCGGCTACGCCGCCCATGCCCTCGTCGCTGTCTACCTTCACCGGCCTCCGCGACCACCAGTGGAGCAGCTGGTCGGGCGACAGCAGCGGCGGAGCCTCGAGCTTCGATGCGCTGCTCGTGTGGCGCGCCGATCAGTTCGGGGCCATGGGCGGCGCCGGCGCGTACTCCTTCGGCGCCGACGCCACCACGGCGCTGCTGCGCGTCGACATGACCGCGCTCATCGCCGACGGCGACAACGAGCTGCGCTTCGTCGTGCTCGACGGCGACACCTGGTATCTCTCCGAGGCGGCCTACACCTCGCCCCACCTCGGCGAAGGCTACTTCGAAGTAGCCAACTTCACGGGGTCGAACACGCCGGGCCACCGATGGGCGGTCTTTCGCCCCGCCGCCGACGCGTACGCCATCCCCAGCGTCGCCAGCCTCACCTTCAACGCCGCGACGTTCAGCGACGTACGGGCCGTGGGCCTCGCGTACCGCGGCCGGCGGTGGGGCTACAACTACTCGTTCAATTTCTCGCGATTCCTGGCGCTGGGCAGGCGTCGTTGAGCGCCCGGTGAACGGCCTGGAGCAGGTGGTGGTGGTTGTTCCGGTAGATGCCGACTGGTACCGCGCCGCAGGAGTTCTGACGGGTTGGGGGGGCTCAACGCTCGTGGAGGGGGGGGAGGCAAGAACCGCAAGGGCGCAAGGGTCGCAAGGGGCTGACAGGGGAATGGGGTCAAAGGGGAGCTGCTGGCGGGGCTTTCGAACAGGACCTCGATCGACCTTCCGGACGCGAGCACACCGCCCTCGGGGAGGTTCATGGAGCTTCGGTTCGACAGCCCGCGGAGCGGGCGCCTGCGATCGCTTGACGGGTGTGAGGGCCAACGCCCGAACTCCGGCGACGTGCGGCGGTCTGCGCGACCTTCGACGCATGGCCTGATGCGCGCGTCGGAAGAGTCGGACGCGACCCGACTTCCGGGCAGAAGAAGCCGCAGGTCGTGTAGAGTCGGGCTCTCGTTGCGCCGTCGCGCGACGGGCGACCGAGGGTGTTCCATGACGAGAGCTGGTCTGACGTCGGTGTTGGTGGTGGTGATCGCGGCCGGGTGCTCGTCGAACGCGGCCCTCCCGCCGACGCCGGTGGACGCGGGCGGTGGCAGCGACGTCGTGGCCGGCGGCTCCGACGCGCCCCGCGCGGACGCTGGCGCGGCCGACGCGGCGCCTTCTCGCGCGGGTCTCACCTGCGCGACGGACGGCGAGTGCGGCGGCGCGCTCACCTGCGACACGAAGGTCCCCGGCGGGTTCTGCACCGCGGAGTGCACCGACAATGCGAGCCAGCTCCGCGAGCGCGAGCAGTGCGGCGGGGCGGGCAGCACGTGCATCACCTACGGCGAAGACCCGGACGCCATCTCTGGCTGCACCCGCACGTGCACCCCCGCGGCGCGCCCGGGGACGCCGGGCGCCTGCCGCGACGGCCAGGCCTGCACGGGGTGGTGGTTCACGCGCCAGAGCCTCGAGCCCGATTTCGTAGGCTGCGACCTGTTCTGCACGGCCGACAGCCAGTGCGGCGCGGTGCCGTGCAACGTGCGCAGGGGCGAGTGCGGCGAGGCGACAGACATGACCGCCCGCGCCGACGGCGAGCCGTGCGACCCCACCGTCGAGACCGGCACGCCGCCGAAGAACCGCCAGTGCCGCGGCATCTGCTTCCAGATCGGCGACCTCGAGACGCAGGGCCAGTGCGGCAGCCGCATCGACCTCTCCCGGTCGCCGCGCTGCCCCGATGACCCGGCGCGCATCGCGCCGAACGGGATCTTCGACGACGAGGGCGGCCGTCTGGACAACCTCGGCGAGTGTCTCTTCAAGACGTGCTCGACCAACGCGGACTGCACCGCCCCGCTGGTGTGCATCCCCGGCATGGGCGGCGACCCGTCGGAGTGCGGGTATCCGTAGCGCGGGTCTGCTCTCGTCGAAGCGCTTGTTTGAAGGCGCATCGAATGCAGGGAGGGCGCGCACGCCGGCTCACGATTTCATGGCCTCGGGCCGGGGGCTGGCGAGACGGTCACCCGGGAGACCTCCGCGGTAGTGAGCCGCGGGGCGTTCGACCCGTGCGCTGCCTCGGCTCCGATGGTGACGTCCCACTTCGAAGCCGAGGCGCCGACGGTCAGCCCGATCCTGCCGGTCGCCCTGTCCGCGCTACCAGATCACCTGCACCGCCCTCAGTGCGTGACGGCCGTCCCCGTGCCGAAGCGCGACGTCAGCCGCCGCAGCACGTGCACCAGGTCGATGTACTGTCGCAGTTGCGTCTCCAGAACAGCCGCGCGCGGCCCCTCGCCGGCGTCCCGCGCCCGCTGCCACAGCGCCGCCAGGTCGCGTAGCCGCAGCACCATCCGCGCGCCGATGCCCGCCTCGGACGCCGACGCACCCGTCGCGGCGTGCACCGTCGCCGAGGCGCCCACGTCCGCGCCCGGCTCGCCCGCGGCCGTCCCGAAGTGCAGCGCGCGGTACGTCGTGCGCGACCACGGGTCGGTGAAGCTCACCGTGTCGCGCGCCGGGTCGGCCACGGTGATGGCCTCGACGCTGCCGTCGGTCCACACCCGCGCGAAGTCCATGAAGCGCTGGTCGAAGGTCGCGGGGATGTTCGCCACGCCCATCACCGCCGCGCGCAATTGCACCGTGAATCCCGCCTGCGGATCGATCGGGAGGTGCAGGTCGTCGACCACCCGCCCGCTGCGCCCGACGCCGTCCCCCGGCGGGAGGTTGAGCGTCGCGAGGTGCGTGCGGGTGATGCTGCGCGTCCCGCCGGTCTCCACCAGCGGCGCGAAGTCGGCGTAGTCCTCGGCGAGCAGTCCACCCCACAAGCGAATCGTCTGTGCCGGGTACATCGAATAGAACGACAGCTGGAAGAGCCGCAGGTCGGCCGGCGTGTCCCGCTGGAGCAGAAGCAATTCAGGGTCGGTGAAGGCGTCGAGCGCCATCACCTTGTCGTAATACGACCCCGCGCGATTGAGCTGCTCGTACCACCAGAAGCCCGCGTCGTTGCGCCAGTCGCTCTCGAAGCCCCTCCCTTGATTGATGGGTACCGGGAAGCCCGCCCCGGTCTCCAGGTTGAGCATCGCGAGGCGCTGGCCGTCGTCGCGGGCGATGATCCGGTGCGGACCGATCTCGGGCATGGTCACCATGGCCACCATGGCGTCGGCCACCACGCTGGTCGCCGCCTGGTTCACGAACCCCCCCAGGAAGGTCGGGTCGTCCCGATACCGACGCCAGTCGGGTGAGCTGCCCAGGAAGTCTTGAAAGGACACCAGATCGAAGGCAAGGGTCTGCGACGACTGCCGCATCTGCTCCACGTAGCGCCCCCACATCCGAGAGACGTAGGCCTCCGTGGAGAAGCCCGAGCGAAGCCGCGAGTAGCTGTTGGCGAAGTAGTAGTCGAGCCAGCGCCCCGCCACGTAGCGCATCGACTCGTACGCGTCGGCGCCCGCGTCGTTGGGCTGGTCCTGCCACACGAGGCCCGCGCGCTCGTCGCTGTCGAAGCGATAGGGCACCAGCACGTGGCCGTCGCTCGTGACGTTGGTGAACGACGCCTCTCCCCATCCGGGCAGCGACTCGTTGCGCGTCTCCCGCAAGAAGACATCGTATCGATTGTCCTCGCGCACGTCGGGCGTCCCGTCGGCGCGCCGCCCAAAGATCGCGGGAATCTGCGTGTAGTGCATCCCCCGCGCGGCGCCGCCCGTCGACCACGCCCGCAGATCGAGTGGAGTCGACAAGCCCGACCCCGCGGTGTTCACTGAGTACCAGAGCGCCGCGGGGCGGTCGGCCACACGGCGAAAGGCCTCGACCAGGCCCACGTAGCCGTTCTTCACGAAGGCGCGGTCATAACGGCCGAGGCCCTGGGCGTCCTCGTTGAGGCCCTTGTAGTCCATGACTGACGAGTAGGCGTACTCCTCCACGCGGCCGGTGATCTCCTGGGGGCTGTAGTATTGGCCGTCCGCGGGGTCGGCGAGGTACTCCCAGCGCGGGCGCAGTCCGGCCGGGTGTCCCTGCGCGCGAACCGCCCAATAGCCGTCGGCGTAGTTCACGGCGTCGGCGCTCGCGGTGAAGTTGTGCCGCTCGCCTATCGCGTGGCCGATCTCGTGCGCCAGCACCCCGTGGTGGACGAACTGCGCCGCGTACTCCCGCACCCGCTCGTAGTTGATGCGACCGTCGGCGTCGCGAAACTCCCACCGTCGCCCGAAGGCCGTCGGGGCGTCCGCGGGGTCGTCGGGGGTGATGGGCGCCCCCGAGGCGATGCGCTGAGCGAGGCCGGCGAGCACGTCGTCGTCGAAGGCCGCCGCGTGGTTGCACTGCCACGCCGCGAGCCGCGCGCGCATCCGCTGGATCACCCGCCGTCGCGACGGGTCCTGCGCGCGCAGCGGGGAGGCCGCGTCGCGGGTGATCGCGAGCACCGCGGACGGGTCCTGCCGCGCCGTCGAGGCGATGGCCACCTGCTGCCCCTGGAGCAGCGCGGACTCCAGGTCGGTGCCGCGCAGCGAGGCCCGCCGCGCCGCCGCGCGGTTGTCGCCGTCCCCGAGGAGCCGCCCCCGCAGCAGCCGCCGCGTCGCGAGGTCGAGGGCCCCCGGCGCCTCCGGGTCATCGCTCCGCAGCCGGACCCCGCCGCCGGGCTCGAGCCACCCCGACCCCGGGAGCCGCAGGCGATCGAGCGCGGCGCTCGAGGCCGTGGCGATGGACGCGAGCCCGCCCGCGCGACGGAAGGGCGCGTCGAGGGCCTGCGCGCTCGTGGTGTCGCCGCTCCCGACCTGGCGCATCGACTCGATGACGTTGCGGCCGTTGGCGATGACCCCGGTGGTGGTGTCGCCGTTGATGAGCCGCACGAGGTCGGTGAGCCACGCGGCGTAGGTGTCGGTGACGTTCTGCCAGACGGCCCCGCGGCCCGCGATGAGCTCGCCGGTCTCCGGGTCGGCCGCGACGTTGGCGAGGCCCCAGTAC
>CAIOSS010000562.1 GCA_903860995.1 uncultured delta proteobacterium
CGATGGCCTGTCGCTCGGGCAATACCGGAGCGCTCTTCCGCTGATCGAACAGCACCAGCCACCCCTCGCCCACGCCGATGCGCGCGAGGTACCCATCGAGCTGCGTGAGCCCGTCGATCGTCGGGTCCTTCGCCTTGTCGGCGTCGCGCCAGGTCTTGACCTCGATGCCGAGTCTCTCGCCGCGGTGCGCCACGCAGAGGTCGAGCCGCTTCGAGCCGATGGCGTACTCGCGGTCGATCCTCCCGCCACCGTTCACCACCCGATGCAGGAACGCCATCATCACCAGATGCGGCGCCGCCTCGTTGTACGGCGAGCTCGCCAGCATCGCCTCGCCGTGCTGCACCCAGAACCCGACGAAGGCCTCCAGCAGCCGGTCGAAGTCGATGCGCCCGTCCGCCGCGAACCACGTCGGCGTCATCACCGGCAGCGACGCACGCTTCGTCACCGTGCGCCGCCGCGCGATGATCTCCCGGTAGATCGGGTTGGCCACCTCGATTCCGCCGTCGGCGCGCTCCCCCACGAGGCCCAGGTCGAGCACGAAGCGCAGGTCGTCGGGCGCGAGCGCCGCCAGCGACTTCCCCTGGATCATCGGCTCGATCACCGCGCGCACCCGCGGATCGCGCAGCCGCTCGGCCAACGAGTCCAGATGCTTGTCCTGCCGCTCCGATCAATCGCAGCCATAGCCGTTTCTGAACCACGGCAGGTATTCGTGCTCCCTCCTCCGCTGCTCGGGTGGCGCCTGTCGGGAGCAGGCCGCCGTCGACGCCTCCCCCCATCGTCGCTCGGGACAGTCATTCGGATTGTATCCGTGGCTGAGAAAATCCGGATCGCCCACGAGATCCGCCACGGTGCGGCGCCGCGTTTCTCCGTCGCTGCCCACGTAGCGGACCTCCATCGAGCCGGCGAGTTCGCGCTGCAGCGCGTGAACGGCGGTCAGCGACTCTCCGGGCGCCCCCCGCGCTCGAAACTGCTCCGGCGAGCGCTGCACCAGGGCGGGGAAATCGCGCACGATGTTCACGGCCACGAAGAGTCGCAGGTCGCGGCAGATCGTCGAGAAGTCCTCCCACGGACCGATCGTGGCGAAGACGCCGCTGCCCCGAGGCATCGCGATCACCTCCTGCGGGTGCGCGGCAAACCACTGGGACGCACGATCGGTCACGGCGGCACGGGACTGAAACATCCGGTGGATCGTCTCGAGATGCTCCCGATAGACGACCACCGGATCACGCGGAATCGGAGCGAGCAGAGCCTGCATCCGGTCATGGAATTCCGCAGAATTCAGCGAGGTCTGCTCGTAGGACAGCGGCGCCCCGACGGGGGCCAGCTCGAGCTCCGCGTTGGTCGGAAGCACCGCCCATCCCTCTCCCCGCCGGACGGGCCGAAACGCCTTGAACCCAGCACCCGCATGAGAACCCGACGGTGCGAAGACGAAGTATCCGGGCCAGAAGCGTTTGAGGGTGACGAATCCCCCCGGCTGCGCGTCGACCGCGAGCAGCACCCGACTGCCATCCGCGGCCGGCGGCTGCCACCCGACGAGGATCAGCGTGTGCCCAAAAGGATCAACGTATACCGTGCCCGGTCGCAGCGCCGCCGGTGACAGCGGAACGGGGTACAACAGACTTCGATCAGACCAGTGATCCTCGCGGAGCAGCCAGGTCCCGACATACTCCTCCGCGCTGCGGAGAAAGCTCTGGAAGCGGCCGAGGCCCGAATGCGAATGCAGGGTCTCGACGTCGCGGCAATGCGCGAGCCCCTCCGTCGCATCTTCACATCGCGGAATGCCGACGGGGAGATCGAGCTTCCAGGCGAAATAGCTCCGGAGAAAGATGGGCAGGTCGGCGCAGTCCGGTCGCATCTCGAGCGAGCCGCTCGTGCGCCGCTCGTCCTCACCCTGGCCGAGAAATCCCCACAGGATGTTGTGCTCGACATCCGCGGTCGCCTCATGGAGCGAGCGCCAGGGCCGTCCCTCCGGCGCCTTGAAGAGTTGCATCAGCCAGGCAGAGAAGAGTGCCTCCAGGCCCGGTGTCCAGTCCCGGTGCGAGTGTGGCCGTGACCGACGCGATCCGACCTGGCACGCCTGTTCGGCCCGCACGGCGTCACCCTGTCGCAGTCGAATGATCCACTCGCCTGCGCTCGGCGGTGTCCATTGAGCCCGATAGAGATAGGGGCCATTCTCTGATCCTTCGAGTGGGGAGAGCGGGACCGTCACCACGGTTGCGCCGTGGGCATCGAGCAACTCGACGACCGTCTCCTCCATGGGCTCCCATGCGGCGACGAGGATCGGCAGCGAAGCGTGAACATCGCTCTGTGACCACGGCGCGACGAGGGCCACCCGCGGATCGCTCCGTTGCGCGCCGCGCGCCGGACGGTGGTGATGCCGGGTACGTCGATGATGCGACGCCCGCGATGTTCGTCTCGACACCGCGACAGATCCCAGGATCGGCGCCTCCAGGTCGTGTCGCAGGGCCTCGTTCTCCGGGGACGGCGGCACCGCGGCAAGGCGACGTCGGCGCTCGTCGCGCACCCGCAAGGTGAGGTTCTCGAGGCGGCGACGAACGGCCTCGAGGGCGTCAGCCAGATCGTCCGAACTGTCTGCGGAGGCGTCGTAGAGGCGGCGGGCCACGCGCCGCAGTTCGTCTTGCGACTGGCGGACGGCGGCCCAGGGCACGAAGACGTGGTGGGGATCATTCAGTTCGTTGCGGAGGTCGGGAGGCATCGGCCCCACCAACGCCTCGATCGCAGCCATCTGCTCGGGCGTCGGAGCGATCTGCACGGGCCTCGCATGCAGCCAGCGCCGCGCGAGCTCTTCCCGGGCGACCCGCGTGTCGCTTGCGTTGGCCTCGAGGGCGAGCGCATGAACCCGGACACGCAGCCAGGCCTCGAGACGGCGAAGGCGCGGGTCTCCCAGCATCCCCTCGACACGATGGAGTGCATTGCGCACCTCACGCTCGAGGGCTTCGTGCCGGAGTTGCGTGCATTGCTGACGCAGGGACGGCACTCCCAGTACCTCGGAGAGCGCGGCACAGTGCGCGAGGGGCGCTCGAGCGCGCTCGACGTTGTCGCGTCGTAGCCATTCGCGCACTTCGCCTTCCAGACGCTCACCGGCGGCGCGTGCGACGCCCGGCGCTGCGGCGGCGCAGGCTGCGGTTCGCGCGGCGCAGCGAGCGGTCCACGCGGCGCGGAGATCGGCCCAGCGATGATCTGCCGAGAGAGGCTCGATCAGGCTCTCGACGTAAGAGCGTTCATACGGAGGAGGGGGAATGGGCTGGGAGTGGGCTGGGGCCGAAAGAACAACGCCGACAAACAACAAAGCTGCGCTGGCCTTGAATGGAACTGTCAAAACCACCGACACTATCGACTACAGCTCCGACCTAGAACGGGAATAGGTGCGACCACAACGACTGCGATCAATCCGGTAGCCTTTGGGTACCCCAGGCAGCCCGCATAAGCCGGAAATCGGGAAGCGTGCACGCTGGATCAGCGAGGTGGCAGCGAACTCGTGTGGAAAGGGAAGTTGGTGCGACCGGAGTGGAATCGCCTCAAGACGCCCCGTACGCTCTGTACGAGCGGAGCTGGTCGGCTCAAAGAGCACCGGTGTCTACAACTCTAAATTCATAGACCGCTGACCTGAAGGTTGAACATTCCGAAACTAGACCCTGCGCCGTCGACCACGACCCAATAGCGACGGCCGGCCACGGCAGACCACGTCACCGTTGATCCGCCGCCGCAGGTCGTATCGTTGTTGCACGCGATCATGCCGCAGCCACACGACTCCGAAACGCTCACGATTGTGTCCCAACTCACTCCGCAGGTGCTCACCGTAACCGTCCCCGTACGGGATGCGACGAGTTCGAAGATCGATTCAGGCGCTCCGTTCCCAGAAAATACCGAACAACGATTGTAAGAATACAATAGACTGGGGTTACCCATAACAGTCGAACCCGAATACACACCAGAGGCGGTAACCGTTCGTGCGGAAGCACACGCCTCAGACCAGCCTCCGACACACCGGCCACCAACGCATGCAAATCCTTGTGCGCAACCCACACCACATCGCCCGCAATTGAACGCGTCCGTATTGAGGTCTCGGCATACCCCAGCACAGGCGATCAACGGCGACGCACAAGCACGAGGGGCAGACCAACTTACCGGAGTGGGTGGAAGACTTGGGACAGTGGCCGAGGCCCCGATACCACGCGCAGCGCCGCCGGTCGATCCAAAGCATCGCACCGAGCCACCGGCAGTGACATAACAAGCCAGCCCGGAGGCTCCAGCACAGCAACTAATAACGCTAATATCAATATCCGTCGCGCTTGTCACACCAGGGACAACCGTTGGGATCGTCGGATCGAAGCCCGTGAGACCTGTGGGTCCCCAGCATTTAACGGTCCCGTCTGTCAGAATCGCACATGCGAACCCACCCATCACAACCCTTGCCACACTCGATAATCCGAGGGGGCTCACCGGGGTGAGCCGACGTTCGATCATTGTACCATCACCGAGTTCCCCCTGGCTATTGGTTCCCCAACATCGCACCGTCCGATCTCGCAGAAGGACGCACGCGTTGTTAAAATTTCGAGTTACCTCGGTAGCACTCGCGATTTCCGTGACGATGCGACGTGGGCTACTTCCGTTACTCCACTCCCATACAGATCCATCCTCGCCGACGATGTCTGTTGTTACGCCATAACTTGTAATATCAACAGCATTGGGCAAGCCTGGAATCGCCCGCGTTGGCGCTACGCAATAAGAATCGTCGTACGGAATTCCGAGCGTCGCGCGCTCACTAAAACCATACGGCTGCGGCGTTCCCCAGCACCGCACCGAGCCGCCATCAATGATCGCACAGGCATGGTACTGACCGACCGCAATCTTCCGGACGTTTGAAAGTCCGGGCACGGGCCCTACCTCGCCGTCAGGCAAATTCCAGCAGCTGACGGTTCGGTTCGCGTGCAACACACATCCGGCGTTGAGAGTTCGCGGAAAAATTGTATTTATAGAACCCGACGCATATCCATCAACTTCCAGGACATTGGATAGAGCGGGAATTATAGTAGCTGACGGTACCGCGTCGGTTCGTCCCGTCGTGGGTGATCGGTTGAAAC
>CAIOSS010000563.1 GCA_903860995.1 uncultured delta proteobacterium
CACTCGCGGGCACGACCCTCGACGGGGTGGTGCTGGAGGGGGGCGGCGCGGCGCCCGTGGAGCGAGGCATCACGGCGGCGACGCTCAGGGTGGGGATGCGCGCGGGGCTGTCGGCCGCAGGCCTTTCGATCGTCGGTGGTGACGGGTGGGGGGTGGCGGTCCTCGGGGCCGGGCGATTCGTCGACCGGGACACCACGATCGAGCTGCGCGGGCTCCGTGGCGAGGGCGCGGTGACGGTCGAGGACGTCAACCGGGTCGCCGGGCTCCCTCGCCTGTCGATGCGAGACAACGTCAGCAACGACGTTCGGGTCGAGGCGCGGGTGCGCACCCTTTCCGCCGACGCGCGCTGGCGCTCGCCGGGGCCCGAGTCGAGGTACCGGGTACGGCCCGCGATGCACCTGATCGTCGAGGGGCCAAGCTCGCCGGTGCTCACCCTCGAAGCTGGGACGAGGGTCTCGTTCGGCGCCGGCGCCGAGCTCGACGTGGGCTTCGGCGCGCCCGGCGCCCTCGCGGCCGAGGGCGAGGACTCGCGCCCGGTCGTCTTCGACGGCGCGGACGAGGAGCGGTGGGTGGGCATCCAGCTCGGCCCACGGCTCGATGCGTCGAGGTCGCGGCTCCGTTCGGTCCGCGTCGCGCACGCAGGCGCCCCGTCGGGGGTGGTGCTGCCGAGTTGCGGTTGTCCTGATGGGCACCCGGACGAGGCGATGCTCACCCTCCAGGGCGTCTCGGGTCCGGTCGCCATGCAGGCAGTGAGCTTCATCGACGGACCGTGGGAGGGATTCGCCATCCTTTGGGCTGGAAATTATCCAGACTTTGCCGCGGGTCTCCCGGCCGATCACGGCGCGTTGGACTTTACGCGGTCGGGTGTTCGATGCCCGGTGGGCGCGCCGCTGCGCCGCGGCCGATGTGCTCCCGAGGCGCGTATTCCCGCAGAAACCCCGTGAATTCGGCGAATTTCGCGCTTGGGTGCATAGACGTCGGCGAAGGGTCAAGCTTGATTTTTGTACTGCTCGAATGAGCAGAGGCCCTGGGGAGGTAGCGGTCCCTGGCACGTCCCTGTCACCTCCGAGATCCTCCTGTCATTTCATGTCGTTGGACGTATGACGTAGGCTGTCCAGCGTCAGAATCGCTTGGATTCGAGGTGATCCGGGGGTGTGGTGGGGTTGGCCCCGGAGCGGGAGCACGGCGGGAGGGACTCGAAACGGCCGAGAGCTCCTGTCTGCCGAATGGCCTGGCGGCGATGCTGAACGAATGTCTTCGTCTTGATGGCGCCACAGAAGTGTCGCACCAAGGGATTGCGCCGGGTGATGAGCCCCGGCGGGCGGCGGACGGACAGACCCGTCGCCAAGTGTCCTGGAGAAAAGATCTTCTCCCAGATCACCACCGTGGTCAGTGCGGTTCCCTCGGGAGGGGACCGGCACCGGGGCAGCGGCGCGGGCAACAGGGGACAGATCCCGTCGGTGGTAGCGGTGTGTCCGGCGGACGAGCGCGAGGTCAGTGTCGCGGGGAGACCTGCGTTCGGGTGAAGACGCTCACGGGCAATCCCGGCCGGCGGTGCCGGAGGGGATGGTCCGTGGCGCTGCGGGCGCGACGTCGCGTCGGGTCGGTCGTGGGTGGCGGTGTTGCTGGCGTGGTCGTGCGCCGGGGTCTTGCGGAGGTCTGGAGATGTCGATGGAGGAGCCGATCGAGGTGGGGCCTGAGGGCGCGGTGACGTTTGCGCTGCTTCGCGAAGCGCTCGGCGAGGTCACGACCTCCCGCAGGTCCGCCGTGCCCGCGGCGCCCCGGGGTCGATCGCAGACGATCTCGATGAAGCGGATGTCCAAGCGCGAGCTGGCCCGGGCGCGGCTGGAGGCGGTCGGCGAGGCGTACCACCGGCCGACGCACCGCGCGGACTGCCAGCACGGTGCCTTCGCGGCGCGCCCGTGTCCCTTCGTGGCGTGCAAGTTCCATCTCTACCTGGAGGTGAACCCGCGCACGGGGAGCATCCGCATGAACTTCCTGGACAAGGAGCCGTGGGAGCTCAGCGAGACCTGCGCGCTCGACGTGGCCGACCGCGGCGGCGTCACCCTCGAGGAGGTCGGCGGCTGGCTGAACCTCACCCGGGAGCGGGTTCGTCAGCTGGAGGTGCACGCCCTCGGCACGCTGCGCGGATTCTCCGAGGCCGCTGACCTCATGGACCTCTGCGGCTGAGGCGATTGCCCGATCGGGGACGCGGCGCGCTGGGGGTATAGTCCCGCCGCCGCGACGGTGCGGCCCCCCGAAGGCGTCATGACATCGATTCGTCGCGTACTCGTCTCCGTCTCCGACAAGCGCGGCCTCGCGGACTTCATCAAGGTGATCGCGTCCAAGGGCGCCGAGATCCTCTCCACCGGCGGCACCGCGAAGGCGCTCCGCGAGGCGGGGCTCGCGGTGACCGACGTCAGCGCGTACACGGGCTCGCCCGAGATCATGGACGGGCGGGTCAAGACGCTGCATCCCCGGGTGCACGGCGGCATCCTGATGCGCGAGCTCGACGACGACCGCGCGGCGCTGGCGTCCATCGGCGGCGCGCCGATCGACCTCGTCGTGGTGAACCTGTACCCCTTCGAGGAGACCCTGCGCCGGGCTGGCGCGTCGCATGAG
>CAIOSS010000564.1 GCA_903860995.1 uncultured delta proteobacterium
CGGCGCAAGCCACGCTGCCGGCGTGCTTGCTGGTCTGTTGAGCTTGGTCCGCCATTGGCCTGGCGGCGGTACGATCTGCGACTTAGGGAAGAACCGCGGCCTGGCGGTTATAGGGGACTCCTCCACAGTGCTTGCCACCCGGGGCGCTCTCACTGTAACTCTTGGGCTAACTGGGCCCCTTCTTGGCACTGGTGCCGTCGTCCTCCTTGTCCTCGCTAGGACCACTCGGAAGAAGACGGATTGGTAGAATTCGCCGGCGCTGCTGTACCTGCACCCGAGCTGATGAAGGAGTAATCTCAACTTCAGTCGCAGCGGGCTGCGGGCTTTGCGGTGGGCTCGGTGTTGACATTCTGCTGGCAGCGGAGGCAGTACTGAACGTCGGCAAACTGCCGCTGCTGGGAGACGCATTGCTGAAAGCGTACTCCGGGAAGGCATCTTCGCCATGTGTGAAGCCTGCTGCGCGTAGGCGTTGGCGGACTGCGCGTACTCGGAGGCGTGCTCGCTGCGGTTGGACCGACGCGAGTGGGTCGGCGGATAAAATGCGGCTGCCTGACTCGTCCTCGGAGCTGTCGATGTCGTCCTCGAAACTTGGTTCGCCGCTGGACGTGGAGAGGACTGTGTCTGCGTCGAAACCATTGGCGAAACTAGAACCATAGTTCCACATGATTTCCTCCCCCTCGGCAATTTGCCGAACGGCGTACAACGTTGCATGCATGACGCCATCGAGTCGTATCCAAACGACATAGGCGTTGTTGTTGTCGTAGCTCAAGAAGCGCAGGGCGACTTGATCGTAAAGCGAGTCGGCCTGGTTAGCGAGGCTGGCGAGGCATATTGGGGGTCTCGCGCGTGCGTTCTCCATGCAATCGAGCACCATGTCGTCGAGTAGGGAGATGAGATAGTTGTTCTCACCCTCCGGAATGTCGTGGGCTTGCTGACGGGTGATCACGACACCGCTGAAAGTGGCGATGCGAGTCCCTGGGGCGATGGGCACAAGGGCGACCAAAGCGTCACCGACATTGTCGACAATCTCGCCGTCGCTCATGCCCCAATAGACAGAACGGCGTACGGCGAGTCCGGCGGGGTCCATATCACCACCCTCGTTGACAGGGGTGACGTTGATTGCGTAGCGGTAGTCGAATTGCCCATCATGGCGTGGCGGGTCCACGGTGAGTGGCGATTCCGGCTGTGCCGCGACGGGTGTGGACTGAACGGCTGCTGTCGGGGAGGCTGTGGAGGCGACCGACTGGGACACGAGACGCTGTGGTGTGCCCCCCTCGTAGACGGATTGTCGGGAGTCGACACTGGGGTCATGGCCCTGCACAGACAGGCGGCTGAATTCGGCCGGGGTGCTGTCGTCGGAGGGCTCCACCGGGCGCACTGCATCTAGTGGCGTGCGCTGCGGGGTCGAAAAAGGGTCTGGCCCCTGGGCTGGGGGGCTCCGTTGGGCGCTGGCGTCCCAGGCGTCAGGCGCGTTGGCGGCGGCGTGAATCATGTCGTGCTCTCGCTGCAGGAGCTCGTAATCGGCGGCGCTGAGCCGGTGTCGGTTGATCGGGTCGAAGCGCGACGCTGCAACCAGCTGCGCATACGCAGCCGCGTGGACGATGCGAGCGGCGGCCTTGATTTGGTCGTCAGCTTCCGCTGCGACACGTGCTGCCTCCCGCGTCACTCGACGCTCCACCGCGCGGGCGTAGTCTGCGTCTTCGGCAGCGAAGCGCTCTCGGCGCTCCCGTTGGCGAATCGACGTGTACTGGTTCTCGGGTCTGTCGCGGCGCGCCCGGACATCGCTCTGGTAGCGCTCCAGCTGCATCTGAGCGGCGGTGTCGTCAAACTCGCGTTGAGCTGTCCTTGCAAGCGCGCGCTGTGCATCGCGGCGCTGGTAGTCCGCAGGGGACATTATAGGCAAGCGAGCCCGAGCATCGAACAGTGTGGCTGTAGGTTGGACACGGGGAGTCGTAGGAGGGTGAACGATCTGAAAATAGATGATGGGCAGGTCCTCATCACTGCGCTTCTCGTCGTAGTTGGTGGTCGCGACCCCCCTCCGGTCCGCCGGACGAAACTGATGGAACGCATCACCAAAGTCGTTGGAGACCACTGGAATGTGGGGGGCCGAAATGAGGTCAGGCATGCGCTCCATGGTGGTGATGCCATGCGCGTCTGTGACAGGCACCCATTGACGGTCGTCGTGGAAAGGAAGGTTCTCGGCCGCTGTCCGGAGGCGTCGCTGGGCATCGAGGAGGGCGGTCCTGTTACTGCCGATGGCCCAGACGTCGTCACGGCTAGCCGCGACGAAAGTCTGCGGGGACGGGATTGGCCTCCGGTCGGCCGGTCGAAACTGATGGTGAATGTCTCCAAAGTCGTTGGAGACTTCGAATTGTCTCGGGCGATAGTTCGCCCCTTCGCCCAGGAACGACGGAGGCGGTGGGGATGGTGGCGGTCCGTTTTGATCGGGGCGGGTTTGTCGACTCAGGGGAGGAGAGTTCGGAGTTGACGCGACCAACGCACGGCGCCGGCGGTTGTGGTCAGAGATGAGCACTTCCACCGCATCGTACGTCGGGGTTACTGTTGTTGCGCCCGTCCGGAGGTCGCGCGTGACCATCATGCCAACCGGCGGCGTTGGTTGGTGTATAGTGGCGCGCGTTGGACCGGGGGCGATCAGGCTGCGGTAGTCAC
>CAIOSS010000565.1 GCA_903860995.1 uncultured delta proteobacterium
CGTGCCGAGGTCGTTGTTGATGAAGTGCGCCTTGCCGAGGCCACGCCACGCCTCGGCCAGCAGCAGCCGGTCGCCGAGCTCCTGGCACTGCTGCTCGACCTCCGTGAGGATGCGCAGGGCCTCATCGGCGTCGCGCATCCGGCAGCGGGCCTCGCCCACGTTGAGCAACAGCACCGCCTGCCGCCGCCGGTCGCCCACCTCCTGCGCGAGCTCCAGCGCCTGCTTCCAGATGCTGATGGCCTCGTGGTCCTCGCCGCGATCGGAGTGGATGGTGCCGAGGTTGTTGAGCGTCACCACCAGGCCCGGGAGGTCGCCTGCCTCGCGCCGCAGGTCGCGCGCCCGCACCAGGGCGTCATACGCGGCCTTGTATTGCCCGCTGTCCTGGAACACGAGGCCGATGTTGTTCCAGGAGAGGGCGATAGAGCGCTTGTCCCCCTGCGCCTCGCGCCGCACCAGCCCGTCCTGGAGGAAGCGCAGCGCCGTCTCGTACGCGCCGCGCAGCCAGTGGGTCTTGCCGATGTCGTCGAAGCTCGCCGCGATGCCCTTCTCGTCGCCTGCCGCCTCGAAGAGCGCCAGCGCCGTCCCGAGGTGTCGCATGCAGTCGTCGAGCCTCCCGGCGTCGCGGTAGAGCCGCCCGATGCGGTTGTGCGCCGCGCCGCCCTTGGCCTTGAGGTCGAGCCGGTACGCGAGGCGCAGCATCTTCTGGAAGTGCACCAGGGACTCTTCGCCCCGGCCCAGCCGCGCCAGCACGTCGCCCTGGTGGTGGTGCGCGTCGAGGCGCAACCCGACGTCGTGCTCGCCCAGCATCGAGAGTCCCAGCTCGTAATGCTCAACGGCCTTCTGGTTGGCGTAGCGCTCCCGCGCGAGGTCGGCGCTGGTGAGGTAGCACCGCGCGGCCCGCAGGGGCCGACGGCCGCGCTCATACTGCCGGGCGAGCAGGTCGAGCTGCTCCTCGCCGCGGTTGGTGAGGCGAAACTCCAGCCACTCGGCCAGCACGAGGTGCAGCTGCTCGGCGTCCTCGGAGGGGACGAGGGCCGCGAGGCGCTCCAGGTCGAGGTCGTGCTTGAAGGTGTAGGCCTCGTCGTCGGTGTCCGTCGGCCCGCGCACCCGCGAGACGTGCCCCCGGTCGACGAGGCCCTTCAGGGTGTCGCGGTACTGGAGCGCGAGGTCCTCGCCGCCGCCCCAGAGCGCGGGCGGCTCCTTGCCGGTGCGGCCCAGCACCACCAGGCCGCCCACCCAGAACACCCGGCCCATCATGGCAGCCCACTTCAAGAGCTCCAGCTCCGAGGGGGAGAGCGCGGTGATGCGCGAGGTCGCCGCGTCCTCGACGGACATGGGCAGCGAGATGCGCTCCAGGCGGTCGAGATCGATCGTGGCGATGCCCTCGTCGTCGACCGCGATCACCCCCTGGTCGAAGTAGATCCGGACGATCTGGTGGATGAGCAGGGGGTTGCCGCCGCCCAGCTCGACGGCCTTGCGCACGAGCTCGGCGGGGACGTTCTCGATGGTCGAGAGCAGCGCCCGGGCCATCACCGTCGCCTCGCCCGCGTCGAGCGGGGGCAGGTCGACGCGCAGGTGCCGTCCCGCGGGGGTCGCGCAGAAATCGTGGACGGTCGAGAGCAGCTCCGGCCGGGTGGTGAAGAGCACCGTGATGGGGGCGGCGCGCAGGCCCTCGACGAGGCTGCGCAGCAGGCGGATGCCGTCGGCGCCCGCGAGGTGCACGTCCTCGAAGACCAGCAGCAGCGGGCTGCGCTGGGCGTCGACCTCGAAGAGCCGGCGCAGCACCGCGCGGGCCACGTGCTCGGAGGCGCGGGGGTCTTCGAGGAAGGCCTCGGCGAGCAGCGTGGCGCCGAAGCGCATGCCCAGGAAGACCCCGAGGAAGTGCAGGATCTCGTCGACGCGGCGGTCGCCGAAGAGGTCCATGACCTGCGCGCAGACCTCGTTGGCCTGGCTGTGGGCATCGGCGGACTCGTCGAGGCTGAAGCGGCCGCGGAGGATCTTCGCGATGGCTGCGTGGGCGCCGCGGTCTTCGCGAGCGGCGCCGCGGTACACGCGGAGCATGGGCTCGTCGACGGCCAGGTCGGCGATGAGCTCGTCGACGGTGCGGGTGCGCCCGACGCCGGCCGCGCCCACCAGGGTGACCACCTCGCAGCGGGCCTCGCGCACCGACCGCTGCACCGCGGCTCGGACGGCCGCGCGCTCGGCGATGCGGCCGATGAAGGGCGCCCGCCCGATCGGCAGGTGGTCGTCGGGGGGACGCTTTGGCCCTGGGTCACTCATCGGGGACGTTTCCTTGAACGGAGGGTCTATCGGGGGAACGGACGCGCCGCGGCGCGGCCCTCCGCGCCGCATCCTACCGGGTGTTCAGCGTGACGGGGGCGATTCGACGAGGCGCCCGCGCCGGGGCGGCGCGTTCCGTTGCGAGCGTGAGTCCCACTGGGGTACCAGTCTCCCCGAGAGGCAGCAGCGGTGACGACCAGGCTTGCGGGAACCCAGATCGGACCGTACACGCTCCGCGAGCGCCTGGCGGTTGGCGGCATGAGCGAGGTGCACCTCGCCGTCGACGCCGCGGGGCGCCCGGTGGTGCTCAAGCTGCTCGATCCGCGCAACGCCCGCGACCCCGCGTGGCGCGCCCTGCTGCGCAGCGAGGCCACCCTCGCCATGGCCGCGGCGCACCCCAACGTGGTGGCGGTCATCGACTGCCGCGACGACGACGACGAGCCCTACCTCGTCATGGAGTACGTCGAGGGGGTCGACCTGGCATTCCTCATCCGCGCGCTCCAGCAGACCCAGCGGCGCATGGAGGCCCCCCTCGCCTGCCACGCCGTGCGCGAGCTCCTCACCGGCCTCGGGCACGTGCACCAGCTCTCCGTCGACGGCGTCGGGCTCCTGCACCGCGACGTGTCGCCCAGCAACGTGCTCCTCTCGGTCGAGGGCGCGGCCAAGCTGGGGGACTTCGGCATCGCGATGGCGACCCGCGGCACCATTCCCCCGCCGGACAGCCGCGCCCCGCCCGCCGCCGTGACCGCGCTGCGCCTGCGCCGCGGAAAGGTCCCGTACATGGCC
>CAIOSS010000566.1 GCA_903860995.1 uncultured delta proteobacterium
ATCGACGCGAGGCGGTCGAGCAGCGCGCCCGCGCCGGCGGCCCCCGCGGGCTCGAGCGCGAGCAGCGGGCGCGGGCGCGCGAGGAGGTGCTGCAGCGGCCCGTGCACCATCTGCAGGGCGTCCCAGCACGGCGGGTCGCAGGTGGCGGGGCCCTCCAGCCACTTCCAGCGCAGGCCGTGCGCGAGCTCGAAGCCCGGGTCGCAGGTCACGATGGCGACGCGGCCCGCGGACGCGAGCGCGGCCGAGCGATCGTCCAGCGCCGGCTCGTCTTCTGGGAGCCCGTCGGGGACGGCGTCGAGGTGCCCGTCGAAGGGCGGCGCGTCTCCGCGGGCCACGCAGAGCGCGTCGACCACCCGGAGCAGCATCATCGTGGCCGCGGCGGGGCCCTGCACCCGCAGCAGCAGGCCCGACTCGTCGCCCGGGGGATGGCCCACCACGACGGCGCCGAGGGCCCGAACGCCAGCGAGGCCCGGGTGCTCCGGCGCGGCGGTGACGACCACGCAGGCGGCGTAGGACGCGGTGCGGGCGAGGGCGAGCCGGGCGTTGGGCGCGAGCCCCTGGCTGATCACCACGAGCACCGCGCTCGGGTCGGTGACGTCGGCCGCGCGCTCGGGGGCGAAGGCGGACAGCGGCACGAAGTCCGCGCAGGCGTGGAGGTGCCGCCGGAGCAGCGCGGCGAAGAGGCGCCCGGGGCCCTCCGAGGCGCCCGCGCCGGTGACGACCCAGCGGGTGCGCCGGGCCACCGCGTCGAGCGAGGGCACCGGCGCGGCGAGCGTGGCGCGGAGCACGGACGGCACCTCGGCGCAGCGCTGGCGGAGCAGGTCGAGTCCGTCGTCGCCCATCACGGTCCTGCGTCGGGGCGGGCGTCGGGGTCGTGTTTGCGGAGGGCCATCGCGCGAAAATACGCGATCAGCCCGTCGAGGTCGCCGTCCCCGAGGTGGGGGTGCGCGGGCATCGCGCTGTAGCGGAAGGTGAGGGGGTTGCGGATGTACGCCCGGATCTGCGCCTCGGGGCGGTACTCGGTCACGCCCTGAGGGACGTTGAGCTCCGGCCCCACCCGGCCGCCCTCGCGGTTGATGGCGTGGCAGCGGATACACAGGTCGGTAAAGATCGCGTAGCCGCGGCGCGCGGGGGACCCGTCGGGTTCGCCCGCCGGGGCCGTGTGGGGGAACACCGCCTCGAAGCGGGCGATCTCGATGACGGCGAGCTGCCACGGGCGCGGGTGCGTCTCCAGGTCGACCTGCGAGGGTTCGCGCCAGACGAGGTAGGCGGGCCCGGGGTTGGCGCGCTGCGGGCCGATGGGCTCCCAGCCGGGGCGATCGAGGTCGCGCACGGCGAGGTAGGCCCCGGGCTCGAGCAGGCGCTCGCCGGAGATGGGCACGGTGTAGCCGTCCCGGGCGCGCAGCAAGAACTGCCGGGTGCGCAGGGGCTCGCGCACGGCGCCCCCGAAGGCCTCGGCGAGGACGCGGTCGAGGCGCAGCGCGCGGAAGCGCTTGGCGCGGTGGTAGTAGCCGTCGAAATTCTCGACCGTCTCGGGGCCGATGAGCGCGGTGAGCTCGCCGAGGGTGAGCACCCGCACGGTGCGCCCGTCGACCCGGAACTCCAGGCGCGCGTCGGGGTCTTGCGCGGCGGCCGCGACCCGGCCGGCGTCGGGGGCGCTGGTGCCGGGCGGGTGTAGGCCGCACGCGCCGAGGCAGAGGGCGAGGGCGAGGCAGAGGGCCCTCACGGGCGCAGTCCCCGGGGCGCGCGCCAGGCGACGAACGCCACGAAGCAGCCGTAGTAGAGGACGTTGGGCGCGAGGCGCAGGAGGTAGGCCAGGTCGACGCCCGAGAGGATGAGCACGTCCGAGGTGACCCAGAGGGCGTACTGCACGAGGAAGAAGGCCGCGACGTCGCGGGAGAGGGCGGCGGCGGGCGCGTCGGTGGCGGCCGCGCGGCGGGGGATGAGCGCGAGGCGCCACGCGGCGAAGAGGCCGAGCGAGACGAGCTCGTAGAAGAGGAAGACATGGCGCATGGCGGCGAAGGTCACGGGCGCCACGCGGGTCGCGGCGGCGACGGCGAGGGAGGCGACGAAGCTCCAGCCGAGGGCGCGGGCCCCGGTGGACGACCAGGGGCGCGAGGGGGCTGTGAGGCGCTCCAGGAGGAGGTAGGCGCGAAGGTCGCCGAGGATGACGAAGGCGATGGACGCCACGCGCTCGGCCTCGGGGTGGCCGTGGAGGGGCGTGGCGAAGCCGGTGAGCGAGGCGTCGAGGACGATCTCCAGGCCCCACCAGAGCAGCCAGGCGCGGAGGAAGGCGGGGTCGGCGCCGCGGCCGCGGGCGCGACGGGCGAGCGCCACGGCGAGGCCCACCACCGCGAGCGGCAGGAGGGTTCCGGGGTGGTGCCAGGGGGAGGCGTAGATTTCTGCGGGGGACATCAGTCGTGGGACCTGCGACGTGGGATGCCCCAGAGGTGGATTATGGTCGCCGACGGATGGCGCCGCTCTGCACGACCTCGAAGGCCGTGCCGGGGACGTCCTTCAGCTGGTCGATGTCGGCGTCGTTCCACGATCGGTTGGCCTCGCCGGAGAGGTACCAGTTGCCGCCCGTGTCGGCGGTGAACATCCCGTAGGTGCGAAGCGCCTCGAGGATGACCCGGGCCGCGCCGTGGTAGCCGCTCAGGTCGTAGGAGCGCTTGAGCCGGAGGCGCAGGCCCATCGGCGGGGCGTCCGGGTCGGCCTCGCCGCCGGGGTGCGTGGCCGGGAGGATCCAGCCGTCCTGGGTGTGCTCGAAGGTGACCCGGAGGGCGTGGCGGATGGCGCCCGCGCGGATCTCATCGAGGCGCGCGAGGCCGGGGAAGATGGGGAGGCCGGCCTGGTCGCAGGAGGTCCAGGTGTCCGGGCGCAGGGCGTTGGAGCGGAGGTCGAACGCGGCCCCGGAGCCGGCGAGCCAGCCGTCGCCGCTGCGCGAGGCGTGATAGATCTCGAACAGTCGGCAGGTGCCCGACTGGATGGCGATGACGTGCCGGTCGCGCCCGCCTTCGACCGGGGCGTCGAGGGGGAAGGGGTGGGGCCCCGGGTCGCTCTCGTCGCCGTACTCGTTGTAGGTCACGGCCACGCGCGGCTGCGAGGCGGGCACCACCACGTAGGGGATGCCGTACTGGGGGTTGCTGCCGAAGTCGGGGTGCAGGAAGCCCGGGCCGTGGGCCTGGATGTTGGCGATGTACCGGGCCGAGCGGGGGTCGACCGGGTCGCTGGAGACGTCGCGGTTCCAGGGGTTGTCGGTGGGGAAGATCTGGCAGCCGCCCACCACCGGCGGACCGTGCGAGGTGGGGGTGGCTGGGACGGTGGTCACGCCGAGGGTGAGCCGCTGGGCCGCGCGAAACGAGCGCTGCGGCGAGCAGCGGCACGACGCGCAGAAGGCCATGAGCAGCAGCAACCGCGGAGCGACAGAGCGGATCACGGGGGGTGCGACGGGTCTACCACCAGCGCAAACGCCGCCGCAACGCATCCATCGCGGCGCGCTCGTCCGGCGCCCGGAACACGAGCAGGGCGGCGAGGGCGGGATAGGCCACGATGATGCCCGCGCGCAGGGCGAGGTTGACCCACCGGGGGGCGTCGAGGCCGCGGTAGCCCGCGATCGAGAGCCCCACCGCGAGGGCCGCGAGCACGGCGAGGCGGCGGTACTCGTAGGCCACCGGGAGCACCCGGCGCACGGCCTGGTGCAGCGCAAGGGCGTAGAGCCCGAACACCAGCGGGGTGGCGACGATGGCGCCGAAGAGGCCGAAGCGCGAGACGAGCGCGACGCCGAGGGCGAGGTCGACGAGGGCGAGGATGGGCTCGATCCAGGCGACGGGGCGGGTGTCGCCGCCGAGGACGAGGCCGTTGCGGAAGAACTCCGCGACCTCGCGGAGGGCGAAGGCGAAGGCCACCGCGGGGATGACGAGGGCGGCGCGGGCGAAGGAGGGCGGCGCGAGGGCGGCGACGACGTCGGGCGCGGCGACGGTGAGCGCGAGGGCCGCCCAGCCGAAGAGGCCGACGAAGAGGGTGAGGGCGCGGGCGAAGCGCGCGTGCCCCTCGGGCGCGGCCCAGATCACGAACATCTGGGCGGTCCACGCGTTGCGGAGGGGGCTGCCGATGACCTGCGCGAGCAGCGAGCCGAACTTGAACCCGAGCGCCCAGCGGCCCACGTCGGCGAGGGTGCCGTAGTGGTTGAGCACGTAGCTACGGCTGTGGTGCAGGGCGATGATGCTGAGCGCGCCGGGGACGAGCGGCCAGCCGAAGGCGAGCATGCGTCGGAGGATGACGAGGTCGAGGACGAGGCCGGTGCGGCGCAGGGTGAGGGCGCAGAGGGCGGTGGCCGTGACCCCGGAGGCGATGAGGGTGGAGAGCACGAGGCCCCGCACGCCCAGGTCGAGCGCGGCGATGAACGTGAGGTTGAGCGCGAGGCCGAGCCCGGTGCGGGCGAGGGTCCAGGCCGCGAAGTGGAGCGGGCGGTCGTCGGCGCGGAAGCGGGTGAGGGGGATCTCGAGCATGGCCTGGAAGGCCACCGCGGCGAAGGTGAGCTGGAGCAGCGGGGCGCGGCCCGCGTCGCGCAGCAGGGGCGCGGCGAGGACCGGCGACGCGAGGGCGCCGGCGAGCGCGACCAGCGTGCCCACCCCGGCCAGGAAGGCGATGGCGGTGGCGGTGACCCGGTCGCGGCCCCGGGTGTCGGGCGCGTCGTGGAGGTGGCGGATGAAGGGGTCGGAGATCGCGGAGGCGAAGAGGACGAGCGCCACCTGGTCGACGGTGTCGAGCAGCTCGGCGAGGCCGTAGTCCGCGGCGCCGAGGCGGTGCGTGTAGACCGGCACCATCACGAAGGACATGGCGCGGGAGACGAGCATCGTGAGGGCGTAGACCGACGACTGCCGGGCGAGCGCGCGGAGCGCCGAGGGGGGCGACACGGCGCGAGGATGCGCCGGGACCACGCCCCGCGGGAAGCGTCGCGGCGCTGGAGTGACGCAGATGTCGCGGGCGCGAAGTCGGGATTGACCGGGGTGGGCGCTGGGGCAGAGACTCGGGCCACCGAATTGGAGGTCCATGTGATGGTTCGTTGGTGGCGGCTTCTGGCCGCAGGGGTCGCGTTGGGCGGTTTGCTCGGTTGTTCGTCGGAGGACGGGGGGCTCACGTGCAACCCCCCCACGACGGCGTGCGGGACGGCCTGTGCGGACATCTCGTCCGATGTCCGTAACTGCGGCGCCTGCGGCATGGCGTGCGGGGCCGGTGCGCGCTGCGTCTCGGGCCGATGCCTGTCGCCCTGCGGCGACGACCAGACCTACTGCAACGGGCAGTGCGCCGACCTGCAGACCAGCCAGGAGCACTGCGGCGCCTGTGGCACGGCCTGCGCGGCGGGCACCCTCTGTGTCGACGGCGAGTGTGCCGTGTCGTGTCCTGCGGGCGCGACCCGCTGCGAGCTCGCCGGGGGCGCCGGGGCGATCTGCGCCAACGTGACCAACAACCGCCTCCACTGCGGCGGCTGCAACCGGGCCTGCGCCGCGGGCCAGCTCTGCGTGGGCGGCGTCTGCCGCGCCGGCTGCCCGGACGGCTCCTCGGCCTGCCAGGACCGCTGCGTCGACCTTCAGAGCGACAACGCCAACTGCGGCGCGTGCCGGGCCACCTGCTCGCAGGGCTTCTCCTGCCAGGCGGGCCGCTGCCGCCTCGCCGAGTGCCCGTCGGGTACCACGGCCTGCGGCACCCGCTGCGCCAACGTGCAGACCGACCGCGACAACTGCGGCCGCTGCGGCATGGCCTGCCCCCCGAGCAACGTGTGCACCGCGGGCGTCTGCGCGGCGACCTGCGCCATGGGGCAGACCCGCTGCAGCGAGGACTGCGTGAGCCTCCAGACCTCCAACAACAACTGCGGCGCTTGCGGGACCATCTGCCAGGGCGGCCAGATCTGCCGGGCCGGGGCCTGCGTGCGGGAGTGCGGCGCGGGCCAGACCCTCTGCGGCGACCGCTGCGTGAGCGCCGCCACCGACCGGGCCAACTGCGGCTCGTGCGGCACGGCG
>CAIOSS010000567.1 GCA_903860995.1 uncultured delta proteobacterium
CGCCGAGGGGCTGCGCCGGGTCGCGGGCCGCGTCGGGCGCTTCATCGAGCGCGGGGGCTTCGAGCGCCTCGGCGCCGTCGGCGAGCCCGTCGACCCGCGGCGCTTCCGGGTGGTCGGCACCGACGACGTGCCGTCGCTGGCGGAGGGGGCGATCGTGCGCGTGCTGCGCGCGGCGGTCGTGCAGGAGGGCAGGGTCGTCCGCGAGGGTGAAGTCATTACGCAACGAAGGAGGAGCCCATGAACACGTTCGGCATCGATCTCGGCACCACCAACTCGGTCATCGCGCGGCTCATCGATGGAGCGCCGACCGCCGTTGCCGTCGACGGCAGCGCCATCGTCCCGTCGGTGATCTATTACGGCCCCGACGGGGTGAGGGTGGGGCGCGAGGCGCGCAACATCGAGCTGCAGCACCCCGAGCGCACGCTCCGCTCGGTGAAGCGGCGCATGGGCACGGACCACCGCTTCGACGTCGACGGGCGCAGCGTCACGCCCGAGGAGGCCTCCGCGGAGATCCTGCGGGCGCTGAAGGAGGGCGCCGAGCGCACCACCGGCGAGGCCGTGCGCGACGTGGTGATCACCGTGCCGGCGTACTTCGACGAGGCCCAGCGCAAGGCCACGCTTCGGGCGGGCACGCTCGCCGGGCTCAACGTGCTGCGCCTGCTCAACGAACCCACGGCGGCGTCGCTCGTCTACGACCGGGTGGGCCCCGGCTCGGACACACCGCAGGAGGATCCCGAGCGCGTCCTCGTGTACGACCTCGGCGGCGGCACCTTCGACGTGTCGGTGCTGGAGGTCTTCGGCGAGATCCGCGAGGTGCGCTCCACCACGGGCAACACCCACCTCGGCGGCGACGACTTCGACGAGAAGCTGGTGCAGCACTTCCTCGACGAGCTCAAGGTGCACGGCGCCGACCCCCGCGACGACGTGCGCGCGATGGCGCGGCTGCGGCGGGTTGCGGAGGAGACGAAGATCCGGCTGTCGTCGGAGCTCGAGGCGGTCGTGCGCGAGGAGTTCGTCGCGACGCACGAGGGCCGCGCGCTGCACCTCGACCTGACCGTCACCCGCCGCGAGTTCGAGGCCATGATCGAGCCGCTGCTGGCCTCGACGGTCACCCTCGCGGAGGCCGCGGTGCGCGACGCCGGCCTCGACGCCGCCGCGCTCGGGCGCATCTGCCTGGTGGGCGGCTCGACCCGCATCCCCCGGGTGCGCGAGCTGCTGGAGGCAGCCTTCGGCGCGCCGGTGCACGAGGAGATCGACGTCGACCTCGCGGTGGGCCTCGGGGCCAGCGTGCAGGCGGGGCTGCTCGCGGGCGAGGAGGTCGGGCGCATCCTCGTCGACGTCGCCTCGCACAGCCTCGGCGTGGCCGTGGTGGGCAACGACGACTTCGCCTTCGGCGCTTCGCACTTCCTGCCGATCATCGGGCGCAACACCGTGCTCCCCGCGGCCCGGACGCAGGAGATCTATACGATGTTCGACGACCAGGAGAAGTACCTGGTGCAGGTGTTCCAGGGGGAGGGCGAGCGGGTGGCGGACAACACCTCCGTCGGCGAGTTCATGAGCGAGCTCGAGCCGCGGCCCGAGGGGTCGCCGGTGCGCGTGAAGTTCGAGTACGACCTCAACGGGATGGTGAAGGTGTCGGTGTCGCAGCCCGGCGCCGGCAAGCTTACGGTGCAAGAGATCTCCGTCGCGAACGCCTCCTCCGCGGGCGCGCCCGCCGTGAGGGCCGCGGCGCCGAAGAACACCCTCGAACGCAAGGCGCACGCCCTCCTGGAGAAGCTCACGGGGAAGCCGAAGGCGGCGCTGCAGGGGCTGCTCGACGCATACGGCGTTGCGACCGGCGGCGCGCGCGAGGCGGCCGAGGAGGCCCTGCTCGACTTCATCGTCGATCACGGGGACGAGTGACCGTGGGGCGCCGGGATGACCCGCGGGCGCGCAAGGTGCAGCGCGCGCTCGACGACCTCGAGCGCTGGGTGCGGCGGGGCGACATCGAGCGCGCGGCCGCGGCGCTGGGCGACCTGCCCGCGGAGCTGCGTGGGGCGCCCGCCCTGGCGATGGCGGTGCGCTTCGGGGCCGAGGTGACGGACGCGCACCGGCGCCAGGACTGGGCCCGCCTCGCGGCGCTCGGGCGCAGCGCGGTCGATGCGCCGGAGCTGTTGACCGACGACGTGGGGGCCGTGGCCTGGGCCCTGATGTGGGGCTGCGGCCGGGTGGGTGACCTCCCGCGGGCGCGGCGGATGTTCGCGCGCATCGAGGCGGAGACCGCGGCCCGGGCGCCGGCGCTGGCCCGCGCGCTGGCGGCGTGGCTGGGCGGCGGCGAGGTCCCGGCGGAGGCCCTCGGCGCGCTTCCTGCGCTGGCGACGACCCCGACGCGCTCGACCGCGCCGGTGCCACCCCCG